>JAPLUP010000391.1 GCA_026397575.1 Candidatus Zixiibacteriota bacterium | reverse complement strand
ATACAAAATAACTCAACCCCTCTGCCAAAGGACTTTTTCAACAGTCCCCAAGTGGTGGGGCACCCTTCACACATCAAAGCGTGTCAGCCGGACGGCATGTATCTGACAGCGCGAGCAGCGACAGACTCACTCACCACGGCGAAGTACGAATATGTCCTGGGTCATAACGGCTATTGTTCGGCATCTCATTAGCTTAGTCGTTACCGTTTGACCGCAGGCGATTCCTGATCGAGTAGGAGGTAGATGCACAAACCATCACGGTTTGCTCTGCCGCTAATCACCCGACCCGCAGAGCACTCCGGGGTGACCTTCGGTGCCGCAACCAGCGTTCTACTAACTGGGGTGGGGAATACTTTTGCAGTGAGGCGCTACAAAAAGGTAGTGGGTCAATTCGCGGAAGAGTGTCGGGTTCCACGCTTCGCTGGGAACCCGATCTACGAAACTACAACTAAGGCGGTCAGTACGCCGCCAAGGCTTTTAGCTCCATTATGGCCCCATCGTCGCCGTCAATTTGCTTCGCATTGAAACACAGGCAACTATTTTGTCCCAAATCGGCACTCCCTTATTCTAATGGTAACTGCCGTTCAGTACCGGCAAAAGGAATCGAAGACTAACCTAAAATCTGACGGCTATTGACCGACAATAAAACCAAGGGGGGAACTCTGATTTTTCAAGGAAGATAAGACCAAGGACCACTGAAAGGGACGGAGAAATAATGAGAACTACTTTTCTATCATTCACCAAAAAGACAAACTCAAGGACCATCAAAAGGGACGGAGGAAGAATGAGAACCGTATTTTTGTCAATGTGCGCAATGGCTGCTCTGGTAGCGGCTTTGTGGGTGTCGCCGGTTCAGGCGGCCGATGTCACTGTCACCGCAACTATCTTGAGCGTGAGTGTATCGGTGACGAGTGGCTCACCTGTCGCTTTCGGTATTGTGGCCGCTTCAAGCACGACTCGTTCGACAGTAGCGGCGGTAATTGCTAATGACGGCAACGTCAACGAGACATATTCCCTGAGCTTGACCGACCCCGTCGCCGACTGGACCGCTGCGGCAACGGCTGGTGCTAACGAGTATGTCTTGAGCGCCATGTTCAGCACTGCAGCGCCGGGAGCCACTTTTGGTGCCGAGGACGTGCTGGCGCTAGCTCCTCCGGTAGCATGCACTGCCACGGTCTTCGGCAACACCGTTGCTGGGGAAAGTGGTCTCGTCGTTCCGATGAGTGAAGCTCGGAATTTGTGGTTGGAGTTTAAGGCGCCTACAACCACGTCGAGTTATGCTCAGAAAACTATCACGGTTACCATAACAGCAGACGCCAGCTAGGCGATCGGCAGCGAGGCGATTGTTAGAAGAAGAAGCTGAGAATCGGAATCTCTGCTTTATCTCTTTGGGAGAACACACAATGAAAATCGCATCAAATGGATTTGCGACTACCTGGCTGTTTATCCTGACACTCGTTGTTGCCACCGCAGTGCAGGCCAGGGGGTTGAGCACGAGCTTGGGAGAAGTGGTTGTCGAGAACCTGCAGGTGGGCCAGATTTACAGCTTGAAGCAGTTGGCGAATCTGCGCCTGAGCGTTGCCAATAACAGTGATGACAGTGTGGCTTTGAGAATGGATGTTCTGTTACCGGACAGTTCGGAGTTGAAGAAGGGATCGAGGCCGATTCCGGATGTTTTATGGTTAAAACTGAGCCAAAACACCTTTGCACTGGGCCCAAACGAGATCGCTTTATCGGACATTACACTGTCCATCCCGGACGAAAACCGGTATCTCGGGAAAAAGTATCAGGTAACGATTTGGTCTCATACTGTGGCTCTCGCCGGTCGCGCGCTGTCTTTGGGTTTGGGGCTGAAATCCAGAATAATCTTCACCACTGACACGGTGAGAGCGCCGGCAAATGAGATAGTCAAATCTTCCGATGCCAGCGTTGAACTGGCGCTGCAACCTGAGAAGATGTTTCTGGATGATATAGAACCGGGCAAGACATACGATCCGGAAGCCCGGAAGGGTTCAGTTCTAACAGTATCCAACCATAGTGGGCATGAACAATTGTTGCGGTTGCGCGGCTTGACAGTAAGCAATTCGGCAACCACGCTCACTAAGGGATACGAAGATGCTCCCGATGCTTCCTTCCTGAGGTTCAGCGAGGATGAGTTCGTTCTCCCGCCATTCGGAACCAAGGAAGTGAAAGTGTTTCTTGACTTCCCGCAACGGACGGAGTATTGCGGCAAGCGATTTATGTTCGTCATTCATGCATTTGTCGCGGGCGAAAAAGTCAGTGCCGGGGTCTATTCGAGAGTCTACGCCTCGATTAAATAGAACTGAATAGAAGGGTTGGCGAATGAGAATAAGCAAAAGTCGCATCCTGGCAACATCGATCGCAGTGGCTGTGATGGCGATAATCATGCCTGTTTCGCTGCTGTCTTCTTCCGTCGGAGTGCATTTCCAAACTGCGACCGCGGCTACTACGGCCACGATCACAGTGACCGTATCACTGGCCCCTGCGTCAGTCACGATTTCCGGCAGCACGGACGTAGAGGGCGCGACCCTGACTTAT
>JAPLUP010000330.1 GCA_026397575.1 Candidatus Zixiibacteriota bacterium | reverse complement strand
GCCGAAACCGCTGATTACACCAATTGCTCCCCGCGCGGTAATCATGGTCTGCCGAAACTCCTCGCGCCGATAGAAATTGCTCAGATGGACTTCGACAGTCGGTATCTTCGACGCCAGCAACGCATCCAGTATAGCCACGGACGTGTGTGAGTATCCAGCCGGATTGATGATAATGCCGCTAACATCACCGGCGCAACTTTGAATCAAGTCAATAATCGCCCGATCCTGACCGGAATTCCGCTGCAGCGCGAAACGGGTTTGCGTCTGGCACAGAGAATGACGACGAGTACATTTGACATTGATCTCTATCCGGACAATCGCGATGATCTGGCTAAGGCGTTGATAGGTGAAATCACCTATGATCCGACCAAGTTGGAATACGTGTCCACCGTAGAAGGCAAGGAACTCGCGGCTTCGCAGCTTCCCGTCTTCTTCAAGGCACTCACGTCGCCAAAGCAGATATCGGTTTCAGCCGCCGTACTCGGTAACGGGAGCACGTTTGATGGATCGGGTCTGATTGCGACCATCAGCTTCCGGTTGCTCGGTTCCGGCAAGACGACAGTCAGACTGACAAGAGCCGACATCCGCGACAAGGGTAACCGTAGCCTTGTTGCCGAAAACATACAGCTGCCGGAGGCGGAAACTGTTGCCAGTGTTGACGTACCGGCGACCTACGAGATTGAGCAGAATCAACCGAATCCGTTCAATCCCGAGACTGTCATCAAGTATGGCCTGCCATCTGCAACGCAGGTTAGTATTCGAATTTACAACGTCGTTGGACAACTGGTGAAGACGCTGGTAGATGATTATCAACCGGCGGGCCAACATCAGGTGGTCTGGAACGGCACAAACGAAAATGGTGAGAGAATGGCGTCGGGAATCTATCTCTATAGATTCGCGACTCCCGATTATCAGAAAACCATTAGGATGACTCTCTTGAAATAGTTTTAGCTGGAGACCCGGGAGGGGTAATGCCCTCCCGGATCCTTGAGGTAATGACCCAATGAGAATCAAATATGCAGCGATAGTGTGGCTTGTGGCGATTGTCGTCCTTGTGGGCGGAGGTTCGCTGCAGGCTCACAGCTTCAGCAACACGGGTCAGGTATTCATTTTCCCCGCGACAAAGCACGTTCAGCTTAATGACACGTTTGATCTTTACATTGCTATCGACGCACAAGTGAAATACTTTAGAGGTTTCGAATATAACATCGAAGTTGACACGAGTGTGATTAAGATGATTGCGGCAGCGCGTGAACCGTTTTTGACCGGCCCCAGCGGTGTCTTCTTCTTCTGGAAAGACACCGTACAGACGTTCCCGCAGATCGGTTCGCGCTATGTTTACGAAATGCTGGCGTCCATTTTCGGACAGGCAACCTATGTTGACGGACCCGGACAAGTTGTCAGAATGACGTTCAAGGCGGTAGGGAACGCTGTCTCTGACGTGATCTTTCGCCATGTTTATATGACGAATTGGCATGATAGTTTGATGTTAATGCAGGATTCGCTAAGCGGACTGGTTGTCGTGTGCCCCACGATCAATCAGCCACCGGTTGCCAACGCGGGACGTTACTCGACTCTGATCTGGTGCGCTCCGGCAGCGATCAGTATCGCCGCTGGCTGCACTGACCCGGACAACAACCTGAACCTGTCGGCGTGCCTGTTGGCTCCGGGTTCGAGTACCGGGACTTACAATGGCAGTAACATCACCTTCACACCGACCGGCAGCAGAACCTATACCTTCATCCTGAAGGCTACCGATCTTTGCGGATTGACCGACTTTGATACATCAGTCGTCAAAGTGACGCCGCCATTCCCCTGTGGCGAGGCCAACGGCGACGGCAGCATAATATCTCGGATGCCGTCCGCCTACTTGCCTACATCTTTTCCGGCGGGTCAGCGCGTGAAGCGTTGGAAGCAGGTGACGCTAACTGTGATCAAACGGTCAATATCTCAGATGCCGTTTATCTGATTGCATACATCTTCTCCGGTGGACCGGTTCCCTGTGGACCATGCTATCCTTGATCAGTCGTGCGTTCTCAGGCGCCTGTCGTTTCGGCAGTCACTGCCTCAGGAGCGATGATAGCGGGTTTCCTAAGTGTAGAAAGGTAGGTATAGAGCGCCGGTATTACATAGAGTGTTAAAATCAGCGAGAAAAGCAGTCCGCCAATGATGGCGATTCCCATCGACACCCGGCTCTTGGCCGCCGCGCCCAACGCCAGCGCTATTGGCAGGACTCCGAAAACAGTGGCAAGGCTGGTCATTAGGATTGGGCGGAATCTCTGGGTGGCGGCATCGATTACGGCCTCCCTTATCGACAATCCCTGCGCCTTGCGCTGATTGGCGAATTCCACGATCAGAATACCGTTCTTCGTGACGATACCGACAAGCGCTATAATTCCAATCTGGCTGAAGATGTTGAAGGTTTGCCCAAACAGCCAGAGCGACAGAATTGCTCCTGCGAGTGCCAAGGGAACGGTAAGCATGATCGTTAGAGGATCACGGAAGCTCTCAAATTGCGCGGACAAAATCAGGTAGACTAAAACCAGCGCGAGCAAAAACGCAAAGAGAAGAGTGTTTGAACTCTCCGCATACTCCTTGGCAGTTCCCGCGAGACTCGTCGAGAATGTCTCGTCAAGCACACCGGCGGCGATTTTGTCCATCTCGTTGATTCCGTCGCCAAGAGTATAGCCTTTCGCTAGCGACGCCGACACTGTGGCTGACACATAACGATTGAAATGATAGAACTGCGGTGGGCTACTGCGATAGGACATCTTCACGACATTGTCTAACTGGATCAATTCACTACGGCTATTTCTGACGTAGACTGAACTCAGATCCAGCGGCGCAGAGCGATTCGCTCTATCGGCTTGCGCAATAACCTGATATTGCTGGCCGTTGAGTATGAAGGTCCCATAGCGCTGCCCGCTGAAATAGAGTTGCAGAGTTTGGGCAATATCCCTGACCGTAACCCCCAGCGCTCGGGCTCGGTCTCTGTCGATCTCAACTGTAAGCTCAGGCTTGTTAAATTTAAGATCCAGATCGACGATCTGAAATACCGAATCGGAACTGGCCTTGTCCAAAAAGCGCGGCAGCGCTTCCTTCAGCTTCTCAAACGTCGACGCTTGAATCACATACTGCACTGGCAGCCCTCGTCCTCTACCACCACCGATAGTCTGTTCCTGCGTCACATACGTTCGGGCGAAAGTGTGATCTTTCAATTGCCTGGTAAGCGCATCAGCAATCTGTTGCTGACTTCGTTTCCGAGCCTCAGGTGACACAAGGCCGACTCGCACGAAACCACTGTTTACACCACCGCCTCCCATTCCACCCCCCGTAACCGAAATGATGACGTCTCTTTCCGGCAGTGTGTCGACGATAGCAATGATTTGCTGCATGTAGCCATACATTGCCTCATAGGAAGTGCCCTCAGGGCCGGTGGAATTGACCATCAATCGACTCTTATCTTCCATAGGCGCCAATTCCGAGCGGATGAGAGACCCCAATCCCAGGATCAGCGCCACCGATGCGGCCATGATCACCAACGCAAGCCACCGTCGGTCAACAAATCGCTGCAGCGATCGATGGTATCCCGTGGCTAAACGATTGAACCATTTCTCACTCAGTTCGAATAGCTTGTTCTCATGCTCGGTTTTGTGCAAAATTCGCGCACTCATCATCGGAGTCAGTGTGAGTGACACAAACGCCGAGATCAACACCGAACCGGCCACGACCACGCCGAATTCCCTGAACAAGCGGCCGGTGAGACCGTGCAAGAACATGATGGGAAGAAAGACCGAAGCCAAAGTGATCGTCGTCGAGATGATCGCGAAGTAGATCTCTTTCGATCCTTTGTACCCGGCTTCAATGGGATGCATCCCGCCTTCGATTTTCCGGTAGATGTTCTCCAGCACGACAATGGCATCGTCAACGACAATTCCGGTTGATAGCACAATCGCGAGCAGAGACAGGATGTTGATCGAGAAGCCGGCTATATACATGATGAAGAAAGCACTGACGAGAGAAATCGGTATGGCCAGCATAGGGATGATCGTCGTTCTCCAGTGACGCAAGAACACGAAAATAACGAGCAATACGAGAAGGAATGCAATCAGAATGGTTTCCACGACTTCGGTGATGGCTTTGCGGATATTGGCCGTGACATCCATTGCAACCGTAACCTTGATATCTTCTGGCAAATCCTTCTTGATTTGCTCTAAGCGTCGATAGAACGCGTCTGCAATGGCAATTTGGTTTGACCCCGGCTGTGGTACAAGATTGACTGACACCATCGGAATCCCACTGTTGCCGAGCATAATAGAGCGCTCATTTTCCGCCGTCAGAACTGCCCGGCCAACATCTCTAAATCTGACAACCGACCCGCTCGTCTCCTTGAT
>JAPLUP010000347.1 GCA_026397575.1 Candidatus Zixiibacteriota bacterium | reverse complement strand
AGTCTGTCGGTACCGAAGGCCAAGTGGCTCGCGCTGTCAGATACATGCCGTCCGGCTGACACGCTTTGATGTGCGGGTTTGCTCCGTAGGGGCACACTGCGTGTGCCCGCGCCGTCAGGAACCCTTTCCTGACGGAACATCAAAGCATCGGTGCCCCATCTACTTTCGATGGGTCTTGTATGTCTTCCGTTGCGACCGTCCTCGATTTGGGTCAAAGCTGTCATGACGAAAGCTTCGTAAGAACAGTTAACACCGCCAACCGGAACCCAGTAATAGAGCGTATCGTGACAACCGCGAGTCCGATCGACCTCGCTACAGTAGCGGACGTTTGCGATGTCGATGACTTTATGGAGGAGCGTCCCCTTTTCCCCGCGACCCGTTCGCGTTTCCGATTCTTAAGAGTCTCGGATGAGTCGCTTAGACTGTGTCGCAAGAATCTCTTGTCCCGTCCGTGCCTTGGGCTTTTGCCCAAGAGTGCGTGTCAGCGGCGCCGGCCATTCCCGCGAAAACGGCGACCCCGGACAATCTTCGAACGACACAGCGAGACCGCACAGACCATTCATCCGCTAGAGGAAAACGCAGGTCGAGGTTCGCCTGTTCTTTGACATTGTGAATATTGATCGTAAGCACACAACGCTGGTCCGACCGCCGAGTCATTCGTTTCGCAAGGCCTCGATAGGATCAATATGGGCGGCGCGGGATGCCGGGTAGAAGCCTGCAAGCAGGCTGACCCCGACGCCGATTGCCAAAGCGATCAGGATTAGCCAGATGGGAATTGCGAACAATTCCGTCGCCGGAATGTCTTGCTTTACCATCACCATTTTCGCGATCGCTGATGCTACGCGCGTGATAAGCCAGCCGAACGTTATTCCGAACAACGAACCGAGGAGACCGATCATTCCTGATTCGGCGAGAAAGAGAAACCGGATTTCGCGTTCATCCGCTCCCAGTGATTTCAGAACACCGATTTCGCGCTTGCGTTCGAGGATTGACATCACCATGGTATTGACAATCCCCAGTGATGCCGTAATCAACGCGATCAGTCCGATGAGCCCCAACGCCAGATCGAAATAGACGAAGAACTTGCGTATCTCGTCGAACTGCTCGGCGAAACTAAAGGCGCGAAATCCCAAGGCTTCGACCGAATCGCGAACCGTCTTGTGCAGCGCGCGCGGATCCAAGTCCAGAGTAACCATGGGATAGCTCTTGTTCGCGGCATCGGCTTTGTTCGAAAAAATGGTGCCACTGTTTATCGCCGCCAGGAGTTCGGTTGGGTCACCGCTAAATCCGTTTGTGAAGCGCGCAGCCGTTGCCTGCGGAATGATGATTGATCCCGTTTTCAGTTGATGGGACTCGCGCTTTTCGATCACGCCGCAGATCGTCAACGTATCCGAAATTTCTTCTCGGCAGTTCAAGAAGCCGTTGATGAATCTTTGCGCGGCGCTGCTCAGTTCATTGGTGATCACCCGGCTGCGATAGTCCCGATACCACAAGGAATCGAACGAAATTCGCTTCAGTCGATCCCTCACCGTCTCTCCCTTGTCCTTAACGATGTGCGCCAGGCCGCTATCAAAACTTGTAACCCTGACCGAGATTACGATCGAACGACCGACAAGCGAATCCGGTCCCTTAAATCCCCAGGACTTCACCAGTTCCTCGTTCACCAGTACCTGCCGCGTGGTATCACTGCTGAATGGTTTTCCCGCGAGAATTCGGGAGAAAAGCTTGGTTCGGAGCACCGCTTCCGGAAGGGTCTGGGCCTTGGCGGATATTGTGGAATCACCCAACTTCGCGGTAACGCTGATCGCTTCATACGAGTAGGCCAGATTAACTCCGGGGATGAGGGAGAGCTTTTCTATCGCCGATTTGTCGAGCACGGCGGCTTTGACCGAATCGGTTTTATCGGATTTGGTCTTTGGATACACCTGCATGGTTGTGAGCAGACCGAGTTCCTCGAACTGTTTGGTGATATACTGCTGATTTCCGGCTCCGAAGGAGAGCATCGAAACGAATGCCGCAATGGCACCGCTACAAAATCAGTGAAGGTCACGAAATCTCCTGATTCGAATGCGATGAAGTTTCAGTTCCAACAATGTGCCCATAATCCATCCGGATGATTCTGGTGGCGTGCTGCCTGGCCAGTTCGAGATTGTGCGTGACCATTACCACGGTAATGCCTTGACGGTTGAGTTGTGCCAACAGCGAAATAGTCTGAACGGCGTTATCGTGATCGAGATTGCCGGTAGGTTCATCTGCCAACAGGATCGCCGGATTCTTGACGATGGCTCTGGCCATCGCGACCCGCTGTTGTTCTCCCCCGGACAGGTCGGCGGGACGGTGAGTGATGCGATCCAGAAGACCCAACTGATCAAGCACGGCAGTCGCGCGCCCGCGACGTTCTCGCCGTGGAGTACCATTGAACAACAGCGCCGTCTCGACGTTCTGCAATGCCGTATAGTGGGAAATCAAATTGAATGACTGAAACACCATCCCGATTTGGCGAGCGCGATAAGTCGCCAGTTCCCGCCGCGACAACGTGTAAAGGGAACGGCTTTCCATTTCAACCGCGCCGGTAGTCGGCGTATCCAGCCCGCCAAAGATGCCAAGCAGAGTTGACTTGCCGCATCCTGATGACCCGACGATCACGACGAACTCCCCGCGTCGCACACTGAGATTTACTCCGTCCAGCGCACGGACTTCGTACCCACCGCGCCGGAAATAGCGGCAGAGATCGTGTGTGGTCAGATATGGATTCTCAGGAAGGCTGATGGGGTTACTCCGTGTTCTTGTAAGAATCTACGCAGCAATACCGGATTAGTTGCAGGCACAACGCCGCGAGACTTGCGTCAGCGATCGGTTTTCACCACTCTGGTGCCGGCAACCAGGTCCCCTACGCGTGCCTTCTCCGGCGAGACAACGATCAGGACGGCTCCGAGGATGCTGAAGATCGGCAGACCGTCGACAAGTCTCAGGAGGTTTCTGAGCATGGCCTTTAGCAGACCGGAGTTTCCTCCGTCTCTCCTGACTACCCGCAGTCGAAGAAGGCGCTTGCCAACCGTCCGGCCAAAAACCCCCTCGAGTACGACGAAGTAAATGAAGATCACCAGAAGGAAGATCATGCACAAAGGGTCGGTTATAAACCAGCCAAGGCGCCACAGGTGATCGGATGGAGCCATAATCCAAACGCCTTTTGCGATTCTGGTCGTGGGAAAGAAAATCGCAGCGAGTAGGAGACCGTCGATTAGCAGTGCGAGAAATCGACTTCCAAGGCCAGCGTATGAAAGCTTGTTCATCTCGGTACGTACGTCCTCACTAGTATGCCAAGCAGGTTGCGCCCACTGGGGGCTTGACGTCATGCCGCGAGTCGGCGTGACCTACCCAAACTGAAACCAAAGCGGGCAAGCTTTTCTCAAGTATCGGATAAGCTTTGTCTGATGGCAATGGGTTTTCCGCGATTTTTTGGCAAGGACGGTTCTTCAACAGTCCCTTGCGCCTGGGAGTTAGCAAAGCAAAAGCGCCGGTCAGTTGACCGGCGCCTCTGCCT
>JAPLUP010000646.1 GCA_026397575.1 Candidatus Zixiibacteriota bacterium | reverse complement strand
GGGCGGGGTCCTTGGATTAGGTGCCGCCTCATTTTTGCGCCTCATGCAGATCTCTACCCTCAACTTCAACACCTTCTCCGAGTTGGCCTTTAATTTCAGCCTGAACCTGCAGACGATAATCGCGTCTTTGATTTTCGCGCTCGTGATGGGTCTGGTTGGAGGATTCCTGCCTGCCGTGCGCGCCTCGCGTCTCAAGATTGTCGATGCCTTGCGAGCAGCCTGATTGCTGCAATCACCCGTTGTCCACGTAACATAGCAGGGAGAGCGAAGGTAAGCCGGGCTTTAACGTTAGCGCTTTGTATGCCGATATCAAGACTATGACTCAAACTCGGGAGAAACGTTGAAAAGAGTTAAGTTCTGTTTCGGTATCCACAACCACCAACCGGTCGGCAACTTTGGTTGGGTGATCGAGGAAGCATTTCAGAAATCGTACTTCCCGTTTCTCGTTCTACTCGAGAAATATCCGGGAATCAGGATATCGCTGCATTTCACCGGCATACTGTATGACTGGATGAAGGAATTTCACCCTGAAGGCATGGCGCTGGTCCAGACGCTGGTCGAGCGAGGACAAGTCGAGTTGCTTACCGGCGGCCATTTCGAACCGATCCTACCCGTGATTCCCGACCGCGACAAGGTCGGGCAGATCACGATGCTAAGTGATTTCATTAAGTCGGAGTTTGGCGTTACGCCGACCGGTATGTGGCTGGCTGAGCGGGTCTGGGAACCGACGCTCCCCAAGTATATCCATCAGGCCGGAGTCAAATACACAGTTCTCGACGACATTCATTTTCGTTACAGCGGCCTGCAAGAGTCGCAACTGCACAGCTACTACGTCACGGAGGATGAAGGCAAACCGGTGGCGCTTTTCCCGATTTCCAAACGGTTGCGCTATGCAATCCCATTTGCCGACCCGGAAAAGACCGTCGAATACCTGCGCGGGCTGGCAAATGATGATTGCAGCAATATCGGTATCTACGCCGACGACGGTGAAAAATTCGGTGTCTGGCCCAAGACTTACGAGCACTGTTTTGAGAAGGGCTGGTTGGAGCGATTTTTCAAAATGATTTCCGACAATCTCGACTGGATCGACATGAAACATTTTGGTGAAGTACTCAAAGAAAATCAACCGCTCGGTACCATCTATTTGCCGACGGCATCATACAGCGAGATGAACGAATGGGCAATGCCCGTGGCAGCAATCGAGCGATACGACACGTTTGTCGGCAAACTCAAGAAAGCCGAACTGTATGAGGATAACGTCGCCTACGTTAAGGGCGGCTTCTGGCGCAACTTCCTCACCAAGTATCCGGAGTCGAATTTGCTCCACAAGCGGATGCTCCACGTGAGTGACATGCTGGAGAAGCATAAATCAGAATTGAATGCAGCTGATTATCTCCGCGCGCAAAGACATCTCTATGCCGGCCAGTGCAATTGCCCGTACTGGCATGGTGTGTTCGGTGGGCTTTATCTGCCGCATCTTCGCGGAGCCGTCTTTCAGGAAATAATCGCCGCCGAGAAGGTCATCCATCAAGGTCTCAAAAAGAGCGGATCCTTCACAGGAGTCGAAGTTTGCGATTTTGATGCTGACGGCAACACCGAGGTTGTGGTCACTACGCAACGCCAGAAGGCAATCATCGCCCCCACTCTGGGGGGCATGATCTCGGAACTGGATGATTTCGGCGTCTGCAAGAATCTCGTTGATATCATCGGACGACGCAAAGAGGGCTACCACAAGAAACTGCTGAATCGCCACGAACAAACCGCCCCCGCCACCAAGTCGATTCACGATCTGGTCTTGGTCAAGGAAGAGGGCTTGGAGAAACTGCTGGTAGAGGATCGCTATCGCCGCGGGCTGTTCATCGACCATTTCTTTGCCGATGGTACGACTCTTGAAAGCTTCGCCGATTCGAACTACTTGGAGACAGCAGACTTCGTCGGCAAACCATATACCTGCAAGCATCACTCTGAAGGTGACCGTATCGAAGTCACACTCCGTCGTCGCGGGCATGTCAAATGCAATGGCGCAACATTTCCGATCACCGTAACCAAGACTCTCCGGTTTGAATCCATTAGCGGTCAGTTGACGGCACACTACCAGTTGACCAACGAGTCGCAGCGAACTCTTGAACTGCAATTTGGTGTCGAGTTTGGATTCGGCAGCTACACTTTCCCGATGCACGAATCGGAGATAACCAATGGCCTGGGCAAAATGATTGACACTGCAAATCCGACTGAGCATGCCGACATAAACGACTTGCGTCTTGACAGCCGCCTCTATCAATACCGAACCGCTCTGACCTTTTCCCGAACGGCTCACCTCTGGGCGCATCCGCTTTGGACGGTCTCGTTGTCGGAGGGCGGTTTCGAAAAGGTCTATCAGGGCGCAATCATCGTGCCGCAGTGGCAGGTGTCTTTAGCTGCCGGTGCATCGTGGCAGGTCGAAATGAAGCTGTCATTTGAACCATTAGCTGACAGCAAAGTCAGTTGCGCTCACTGTCAGACTTCCGATCAAGTTCCGACTTGATCGCCATTAGTCGCGTGATCATGGCGCGAGCGTGTGTGGCGTGCCAATAGAGCTTATCGCAGCGTGGACAGACAAATATCTCCGGTTGCGTCCGCGCCACGAAATCATACAGCCTCTCCGAGACTTTTTCCGTAGCGATCTTCTCCAGCAACTCGTTGCATTGCAGACATCGCGTCAAAAACCGCCTTTCGTCGAGCTGCATCCGCAAATCAGTTACCAGCTTGCGGAACTGATCCAGTGGTTCGTCAACCGTCAAATGATAGAAGTTGCTCGCCAATTGCAGTTCTAAGTACTTGGAATTACGCGAAATAATCAACCGGTTCTCTTCTTTGGAGATCGCCAGAACTCGCGCCAGGTTGCCCTCCTTGACGTAAGCCGTGTCGAATCCGGCCATTCGCAAGAACCGCGCCAGTTTGCCCATTGTGCTGTCACAGACAAAACGCATAAATCACTTGAGATTAGAGTAAGAGATACTATGTTGCCTTCCCTAAGCTAAGGGCGGGTGTGTACAGTGTCAAGAACACTGTTGCGACTCGCAACAGGCAACGAGATTGTGCGGGGACAATAAGTCGCCCACAAGAATAACTGAGTCGAATGGCCGATTTACGGCGTTATAGTTTAGTTGATATGGCTCTACTCCTCACGATGAACCCGGGTGAAACAACTTCCAGTGACTGATTTTAACCCCTTCGCGCGGCAGCAAACCATTCTCAAGTACTACCGCAAGTACCGCGGCTATTTCATCTGGGGCTTCTTGGTGCTCCTCGGATCAAATGGGTTTGCGATTATTTCCCCGCTGTTGCTCAAAGAGGGCATCGATGCCGTCAGCTTCGTCGTTTCTGCCGGTTCCGGAGGCTTTCGGCCCAACCTTCTGTGGTTTCCAAGCGAGGCGGTCTACGAAGTTATCGCTATAGCTGTCAGTTCCCTGCTCATCAAGTATGCGCTTTCAATCGTCGCCCTGGCTATTGTTGGTGGCATCTTTCGATTTTATGCCCGCCGCACGCTGATCTGGGCATCGCGCCATATAGAGTACGATCTCCGCAATGAATTATTTGGACATCTGTTGAAGCTCTCGGCGTCATACTATCAGCGTACACCGACCGGTGACATCATTGCCCGCGCCTCCAATGACATCGAGGCCGTTCGGTTGATGGTTGGTCCGGCCGTCATGCAGCTAATGAACACGGTAATCATCGGGGTGCTTGCCTTCACTTCGATGCTGTTCATCTCGCCCCGTTTGACCATCTATTCGCTGATCCCTCTACCGCTCTTGTCAGTGACCATGTGGCTGGTGGGTCAACAAATTCACCGTCGCTTTATGAAAATACAGGATCACTTCTCCAAAATGTCGGCGTTCGTGCAAGAGTCGCTCTCCGGCATCCGCATTGTCAAAGCGTTTCGCCGCGAAGGCTACCGTGAGGAGAAATTCCGCGAAGTTAATCAAGAGTATGTCCGTTTGAACCTGTCGCTCGCGAGGCTGAGGGCTTTTTTCATGCCGACGATCATGTTCCTCGTCGGCATGGTGGTGCTCACCGTTCTCTGGGCAGGTGGTCACGCGGTGATTAACAAATCCATCTCGCTTGGCGAATTCGTCGCCTTTATGGCTTATCTGAAAATGCTGATCTGGCCGATGCTGGCGATCGGTTGGGTGATTTCCCTCTATCAGCGCGGCACGGCTTCTCTGGAACGCATTGACTCGATCTTAAACGAGAAACCTGATGTATACAATGGCGCCAATCTCGTAAAATCACGCGGCGAAGGAACGCTCCGCTACAACAAGCTCTCCTTCACGTACCCGGGAACGAACAGACAAGTGCTGCGCGATATCAGCTTCGAATTGCAGCCTGGTGAAATCGTGGCCATCGTTGGGCCAACCGGTTCCGGCAAGTCAACCTTGATTTCGCTTTTGGTGCGCAAGTATCCTGTCACCGACAATGCGATCTTTATCAACGACGTTGATATTAACAAGCTTCCACTTGACGATCTGCGCACTATGGTCGGTCTGGTCTCGCAGGATCCCTATCTTTTTTCGGACTCGGTGGCCGCCAATATCGCCTTCTCGCAACCACAGGTCGATCAGAACGCTGTCAGAGACGCCGCCATCAAAGCGGCTTTGGACAACGAAATTGAGTCATTCCCCCAGAAATATGACACCATTCTCGGAGAACGCGGCATCACCCTTTCCGGCGGTCAGAAGCAGCGTGCCGCTATCGCGCGAGCCTTGCTCAAGAAACCAAGCATCCTGATTTTCGACGACGCTTTCTCGTCCGTTGACACACAAACGGAGGAGTCGATCCTCGAAAATCTATCGACGACTGACCACAGGACGACGACACTCTTGATCAGCCATCGCCCGTCAACTATTCGCCGCGCGGATCGCGTTCTGGTTCTCGACCAGGGGACTATCGTTGAAGCCGGTACGCATGATGAACTGATTGCCAAACAGGGGCGCTACTACGAAATCATTCGCCGCGAGTTGCTGGCCAGTGAACTGGAGTTGCTGGACTGATGGCAAACGACTACCGCGAAGAAGACAAGCTCGGCAAGGGCTATGATTCGAAATTGATGTCGCGGCTGCTGCAATATCTGAAGCCCTATCGCAAGTATGTCGCTCTCGCCATCACGCTGCTCGTGATCAGCTCGGCGTTTGGGCTTGCCGGACCGAATCTGGTCAAGATCGCGATCGACAATTACATCACGGCCTCCGACTTCGGCGGTCTTCAACAGATAGCGTTGATCTATTTGCTGTTCTTATTCGTGCAATTCTTCACCGACTACGGCCAGCTTTACATCATGGAATGGATCGGTCAGCACGCAATGTTCGACTTGCGGCGACAGCTATTTGCTCATGTGCAATCGATGCACCTGCAGTTTTTTGACAAGAATCCCTCCGGCCGCCTGCTGACACGAGTGACCACCGATGTTAATGCGCTCAACGAATTGTTCGCCTCGGGAGTCGTCGAAATTCTCGGTAACCTCATGCCTCGCGACATTCGTCATTATGCCTCTGATTGTTATCGCCACGATGGTTTTCCGCAAGCGGGTCCGAGAGGCTTACCGACAAATCAGGATTATCATCGCGCGTCTTAATGCCTATACTCAGGAGAATCTCGCCGGCATGAGCGAAGTACACGCATTCGTGCAGGAAGAAAAGACGATGAACCGGTACCGCTCGATCAATAACGATCTTCGCACCGAAAACCAAAAATCAATCTACTACTATGCCGTCTTCTTCCCCGTTGTCGAACTAATCGGTGCGCTTTCCACGGCGCTGATACTCTGGTATGGTGGTGGCTCGGTAGTGCGAAATGTGGTGACGGTCGGTACGTTGGTGGCGTTCTTGCAATATGTCGAAATGTTCTTCCGCCCCATGCGCGACCTGGCGGAACGCTACAACATTCTGCAGTCGGCAATGGCTGCGTCCGAGCGCATTTTCAAAGTGCTCGATACGAAGCCTGATATTGTCGCGCCTGCTCAAACACAG
>JAPLUP010000548.1 GCA_026397575.1 Candidatus Zixiibacteriota bacterium | reverse complement strand
GAATCGCCTGCGGTCTAACGGCAACGACTAAGCTAATGAAATGCCGAACAATAACCGTTACGACCCAGGACATGTTCGAACATCGCCGTGGTGAGTGAGTCTGTCGCTACAAACCAAGTGGCTCGCGCTGTCAGATACATGCCGTCCGGCTGACACGCTTTGATGTGTTAGGATCGTAGGTCAGGCCTACTTGGGGCCTGACGCCTGTGCACGCCGTTCGCCCTGAGCCTGTCGAAGGGTGAGCTTGTCGAAGGGTGCGCCGCGAACATCACCACATCATCGCGAAGGTGCCCCATCAACTTCTGATGGGTCTCGTAAGTCTTCCGTCGCGATCGTCTTCGATTTGGGTTAAACCTGTCATGACGATCACTACCGAAGAACAGTTTACACCGTCAACCGGAACCCAGTGATAGAGCGTATCGTGACAGGTTGTCGTTAGTGGCTGACTCCCATTTCGCCAAGGGAACATGATAACCCCCGCTTGCAAAGCGTAGGGCGTGTTAATTCCCCCTTAGCAAAGGGGGTTAGGGGGTTGTACTCTCCCCACTAGTGCCAACCGCGAGTCCGATCGACCTCGCTACAGTAGCGGACGTTTGCGATGTCGATGTCTCAATGGAGGAGCGTCCCCTTTTCCCCGCAACCCGTTCCGCGTTTCCGACTCCAGGGAGTCTTGGATGAGTCGCTCAGACTGTGTCGCAAGAATCTCTTGTCCTGTCCGTGCCTTGGTTAATAGCCAGGAGTGCGTGTCAGCGGCGCCGGCCATTCCCGCGAAAACGGATGCCCCGGACAATCTTCGAACGTCACAGCGAGACTGCATCGGCCGTTCATCCGCCACCGGAAAACGCAGGTCGAGGCCCGCTTGTTCTTTGACATCGCGAATAGCATTCGCGCAATATCGTAGTCTGGCCCCTTGTGGGTATTTGCTTGCGTGTGCGCTCGAATCCTCGAGACTGAGGACCCACTCGACGCTGCGCTTTGGGTGGGCTACAGTTCTAAATTACAATAAGTTACGGTTAGCCACGCTTCAGGGAATCATAGCCGATGATCTTGTGCGTCAGTTTAGCCGCTACAAAGTCAGAGGCATGGTTGCCCTCGATCGGGGACAACTCGACAACATCGAAACTGACCAGACGGCATTTTGTGATGACTTTTCTCAGCAGTTCGAGAACGGGATACCACGTTAGCCCCCCCGGCTCCGGCGTACCCGTGGCAGGAAGAAGTGACGGATCAAAGGCATCCAGATCAAATGTAAGATAGACATCGCCGGAGAGCTGTTCGACCACTTCGTCTACCCAGCGCGGATTTCGGTAGGCGTTGCCGGCGGAACAAATGGAAACCTGCTCTGCTTTGATGTAGTCGTTTTCTTCTGACGAGTAGTTGCGGACACCAACCCCGTAAGTCTTCTTCGTGAGTTCCCTAATGCGGCGCATCACAGCTGCATGACTGAATCGTTCGCCAAGATAACCGTCACGCAGATCGGCGTGGGCATCAAGCTGCAACACAGTCAAGTCGGGATACTTTTCCAGGCAGGCGCGCACGGCGCCAAAGCTAATCGAGTGCTCGCCGCCGAGCATGCCCACAACCTTGCCCTGCTGCACCAACTCACGACAACTCTTGTAGACGATCTCGTTCTGCGCCTTCGCACCCACCGAGGTGATCTCTACTGAAGGCGCTGTGTGGATGCCGGCAAGGTACGGCTCGCGGCCGATTTCATCGTCGAAGAGTTCCACTTCCTGCGACGCCGCAATAATCGCCGCCGGACCATATTGAGTCCCCTTGCCATAGGTGGCCGTTTCTTCGTATGGCACAGGCAGAATCACATAGGACGATGTCGCAAGCTGCGAGTTCGCCGTTGGTATCCCTAAGAAATTGCGTGGCGGCATGAATTAGGTCTCCGCGTTTGGGTGCTGTCCCACTATATACCAACAGCGACTGACATGCAAACGAATACTGTTCACCGAACTCAAGGGCAGATTGCACAGAATAGAGTACACCGGTCTATCGACAGAGCCCATTCGCCAACAGGTGCAGGAACAACCCCACATCAGTGACGATTCCGACGGTCTGAGATGAGCCACGGTCGGAAAGCTTCGTAACCACCGACGGGTTGATATCGACGCAGATCGTTTTGACCCGCGCGGGGAGCATGTTGCCGGTGGCTATGGAGTGTAGCATTGTGGACAGCATGAGCACGATCTCCGCGCCTTTGATCTGCCGGGCGTACGCGGCCTGAGCAGTATTCATGTCGGTGATGGTTTCCGGCAGGGGCCCGTCATCGCGCAGCGAACCGGCCAGCACGAACGGGATATTGTGCCTGACACACTCATACATGATGCCCGATTTGAGCATCTTCTTGCGAACGGCGCTTTTGATGCCACCTGCCTTATTGACGGCATTGATTGCGCGCATATGATTGCGGTGCCCCTGATCGACCGGAGTACCCGCAGACGTATCTATTCCCAAGGATGTGCCGAAGAGAGCATTCTCGATATCGTGGACGGCCAGGGCGTTGCCGGTCAGCAACCCGTCGATGAACCCTCCCCGGATCATGCGGCAGAGCGAATCGACTGCGCCGGTGTGTATGACAACCGGTCCGGCGACGACCAGAAGTCTGCCTTTGCGGTTTCTGATTTGCCCGGCAACTCTCTCGACGGCGATTGAGACTCTTTTCTCAGACGAGACTTCGTTGGACATGAAGGCGAACTCATCGCGTTCCCGGTCTTTGAACTCCGTATGTACTCTGACGCCGTCCAGCCCGCAGACAATGCGATCTCCCCTGCAAACCTCACGGAGTTTCTTGACCACTGCTTTGCCGCC
>JAPLUP010000507.1 GCA_026397575.1 Candidatus Zixiibacteriota bacterium | reverse complement strand
TGGGACGTGGTCCGGGAGCCAATGTTTCTCCTTCTTGTGGCGTGTGGCACGCTGTATCTATTCTTAGGAGACATTCAGGAAGCGATCATGCTGCTCGGATTCGTGGTAGTGGTGATGGGGATCACCCTTTACCAGGAGCGCAAGACCGAGCGGGCTCTTGAAGCGCTTCGGGATCTTACCAGCCCGCGTGCGTCGGTCATCCGAGGGGGGGAGCAAAAGCGTATTGCTGGGCGAGAAGTAGTGACAGGGGATATTTTGATACTTCACGAGGGGGACCGGGTGCCGGCAGATGCCACGCTGATTTCGTGTACCAACCTTTCTGCGGACGAATCATTATTGACTGGCGAATCGGTAGCTGTGCGGAAAACCGTCTGGGTTGGGCAGAACGAGTCTATTCGGCCGGGCGGTGACGACTTGGCCTACGTATTCTCCGGTACAATGGTGGTGCAGGGTCAGGCTGTCGCCAGAGTGCATGCGACCGGAATAAAAACGGAAATTGGCAAGATCGGCAAAACCCTTCAAGTAGTGACAACGGAGAGCACTCCCTTGCAGAAAGAGACCGGCCGTCTTGTAAGGAATCTGGCAATTGTAGGGGTCTCACTGTGCATTCTAGTTATTGCCGTTTACGGGTTAACTCGCCACGACTGGCTAAATGGATTTCTCGCTGGTATTACGCTGGCAATGGCCACCCTACCTGAAGAATTCCCGGTGGTTTTGACCATCTTTCTCGCGCTTGGGGCCTGGCGGCTCTCTCAAAAACAGGTGCTTACACGCCATGTTCCCGCTGTTGAAACGCTTGGTTCGGCAACAGTTCTTTGTGTTGATAAGACCGGCACATTGACACAGAACCGAATGACGGTAAAAAGCATTGTTGTCAATGAAGAAGTGTTTGAGACGGAGAGCCCTTCGGATCGAGGATTGCCAGAGACATTCCATGAGATAGTTGAGTACAGCATTCTCGCCAGCAAGCGGGATCCATTCGACCCGATGGAAAAGGCATTCAAACAGCTGGGAGATAATCATCTCGCCAATACCGAACATTTGCATGGCGACTGGCAATTGGTACAGGAGTACCCACTGTCCAAGAATTTATTGGCGCTGTCGCATGTATGGCAATCACCGGAGGGGACTGATTTTGTCATCGCGGCAAAAGGAGCTCCCGAGGCTATATTCGATTTATGTCATTTGGACAGGGCACGACTTGACAAGCTAAACGAAACCGTAAGCAAGCTGGCCAATCGGGGTCTTCGTGTATTGGGTGTCGCCAAGGCGTGTTTCAGCAGCCACTCACTTCCCGAAGTTCAGCATGATTTTACATTTACATTCCTGGGTCTGGTCGGTTTGGCTGATCCGGTCCGGCCGACCGTTGCCAATGCCATCAAAGAATGTTACTCTGCCGGAATTAGAGTAATAATGATTACGGGGGATTATCCGGGCACGGCGCAGAGTATCGCCCGGCAAATAGGCCTAAGGTCAATCGATAAATTTATCACCGGCTTGGAACTGGATGGGATGTCCGAGCAAGATATCCAAACCCGTATAAAGGATGTGGACATATTTGCCCGCGTGGTTCCAGAGCAGAAGTTGCGAATCGTAAATGCTCTGAAGACCAACAGGGAAGTTGTTGCAATGACCGGCGATGGTGTCAATGACGCTCCAGCTCTAAAATCGGCGCATATCGGTATAGCCATGGGAGGACGTGGCACCGATGTCGCCAGAGAGTCATCCTCGCTAGTTCTTCTTGATGATGATTTTTCGTCTATCGTCGGCGCCGTTCGACTCGGAAGGCGGATTTTCGACAATATCAAAAAAGCAATGGCCTATATTGTTTCAGTCCACGTGCCGATCGCAGGCATGTCGTTTATTCCGGTTGTTATGCAGTGGCCATTGGTGTTGTTACCTATGCACATTGTCTTTCTCGAATTGATCATCGACCCTGCTTGCTCGGTTGTATTCGAAGGTGAAGCTGAGGAATCCAATGTTATGCGACGACCTCCCCGCAATCCCAAGGAGCCGCTGTTCGGCAGAAGCATCGTTTTGATCAGTATCTTGCAGGGCTTTTCGGTTTTGATTGTTGTGCTTCTAGTATACCTTACAGCACGCAGCCTTGGACGCGTCGAGGATGAGGTCCGAGCTTTGACCGTTGTAACCCTCATTCTCTCAAATCTGGCGCTGATCATCACCAACCGTTCTTGGACACACTCTATTTGGGAAATGCTAAGATCGCCAAATACGGCTCTTCTTTGGGTGCTGGGAGGGACGATATCTTTTGTTTTCCTGATCTTGTACGTGCCATTTCTCCGAAATTTGTTTCGCTTCTCGATACTTCATCCTTTCGATCTACTGATTTGTGTACTGGCTGCCGCGGTGAGCATCATGTGGTTTGAAGTACTGAAATTTGTTAGACAGCGCAAGTGCAGGAATGCGTGGTGATTCTTTTTTCTGGTTGGCGCGATCCACACAACCGGTAACCCATCCAACGGATGGGAAATTTTGCATAACCTGCTCTCATCGATTCTGATCCTCCCGACCCCATACCCCAAATGCCGATTTATCTTGATGTATCAAATTTAATATATCTTAATAACAGGCCCCACCCCAAGGGGAAATATTATAATATTGTCATCCCCGACTTGATCGGGGATCTCCGCCGCAGGCGGACTGGATTCCCCGCCGCGGCGGGCAATGACAGCTTAGGACGGGGGCCTAATGAAAGCAGATGACTATTTCACAATACACACTTTTTCAACACTCCCGTTGGATGAGGTGCCGGATTTAAGCTTGTCTTGAATTTGTCTATCAAATCTATATCCTGTATCATAGACCGAATGACATAGAGCCATTATCCTGTCTTGACTTCACGAAGGCGTTTTGCGGCATCTTCGGGCGCCACCGTGTTGACATATATCCCCGACCCGATTTCAAATCCCGCCGGAGTAGAAATCTTCGGAATAATAATCATATACCAATGCAAGTGGCGACTATCCTCATCGCCGATGGGAGATGAGCGAATGATGTAATTATAATCGGGGTCCCCCAAAAGAACGTACATTCTCAAAAGAATCTCATGCAGAACTACGGCCAATTCGGCGATATCGTCATCGCTGATCGAAAGGAAGCTGGCCTCATGATGCTTCGGATAAACCCTCGTTTCAAATGGGGAGTTGGCGGCAAAGGGGCAAAAGACTACAAATCGCGGCGAATCGATTATGATCCTTTCCTTTTGTCTAAGCTCCTCGATAAACATATCACAGTAGACGCAGGTTCCATATTTGTCATAATGCATGACCGCCTGCTCCAGGGGGTACCTTACATGGGGTGGTACAATTGGAGTGGCGATCAACTGCGAATGTGGGTGCTCCAATGACGTGCCGGCTCCGGGACCATGATTTCGGAATATCGTGACAAGATTGATATTCTCATTTTTTGATACTTCTCTCTGTCGCTCCCTATAGGCGTAGATTACGTTAGTCACTTCATCAATTGACATGGTCGCAATAGTTATATTATGCAAAGGATTTTCGATAA
Organism: Candidatus Zixiibacteriota bacterium; assembly: GCA_026397575.1. Taxonomy (GTDB): domain Bacteria; phylum Zixibacteria; class MSB-5A5; order CAIYYT01; family CAIYYT01; genus CAIYYT01. The sequence continues at coordinate 1,813 of JAPLUP010000507.1, read as the reverse complement.
TTACTTCGGCTATTCCAAATCCATTGGCTGACAAAAAAGAGCCGACGAAATTTCGCGTGGCTGGTTTATCCGGCGATAACGCCGCAAACCTGTTTGGCACCGCTCTTAATTTCCATTTGCCGGCATGGGTCATCTGAAAAACCGCCGAAGGTGTCTGCTCTTCATGCCCGGGGCAAAAGGGGCAATTTTCACTATACGACGGCGACGGCTCTCGCTTGACAACATCCTCGGCAAGATCGGAAGGTCGCTTTCCTCGCTCCGGTGCAATGATGACCCACTCTTTGGTAGCCCTATTTTGACGAAATTCCGACATGGATTTCTCCCTCAGTACGGATCGTTAATATAATATAAGGTGGCTGCGGGATGTTCAAAGTCAAGATAAATATTTTTGCACCGCAATCATCTTCCCCAAAATTTCATTCTCATTTAATGGTCCTCACCCAATTCATAATCCGAATTCGCTCAGGTCCGGATCGGCAACGTGCTGGCAATCGCAGGAATGGATCAGACAGTTGAACTTGGACGTCGCATGTGCATCCGGTCGGAAGTGGATTGAAGACGAGCCGTGGGTTAAGCAGGCCGGTTGATCGGGCAGCAGAGTTCTTGATGACCCTATTTCGAAGACACTCTCGTGGTGCTGTTCAGTTCAGGAGATTATCCCATGCTGAACAAGGACTGAGAAGCTTTGGGCATTGAATAGTCATCCCCGGTTGGCTAAACTTGAATTCGGTTCATTGAAAGGTGCAAAGGACCGGCTTTTGTCCCAAAAAGCTCGTTCTGGAGTCGCTGCTTCCAAGTTATGCGGCCACAAGTTCAACCTTGATTCTGTCGGGGTCCTCAAAAAAGACTGCATAATTGCCATCGCCTCCGGCATGTGGATGCCGATCCTGATAGAGGATGCTTATTCCCCGCCGCCGCAACTCGGCCGTCACCTCATCGACGTGCTCCCGAGAACGAGCCTGGAAGGCCAGGTGATTCAGGCCGACACGACAACGATGGTAGGGGACATCAAGAAAGCGAGGCTCCGTCTGTACCAAAACGATATAGGTGTCATCCAATCTCCAGCTCCGCCCCTGTTCCCAAGATTGATAGAGTTCATAGCCGAGGCTTTCAAGAAACCAGCTCCAGAATACAACCGACCGGTTCAGGTCGGAGACGTAGAGTTCAACATGGTGTAGGGATCCGATGGTCATTTGGTAATTCCTTTCGTCATTGAATATATCGATTGCTGTCCCTTTCACCAAGCGGAAACTGAACTTGGTCGCACGGTTGGTAAGTCGAAACGCCTGAAGACATTCGTTGTGATTATGAGAGTATATCCGAGGGGTTTCGACATTCTCTTGCTCTCCAAAATATCCCTCGAATATGTCACCACACCGGGGGAGCAAGGTTACACCAACCATCCCGAAATGCAGCGATGATCATAGCATGAGAGTCTAATCATGTTACGGCCGAAGCCTAGCGAATCCGGAAATCTGGAATGACCAAACTGGCCCACACATTAGAGACGGTGCCAGCAAAAATTAGCACTCTTGTCCGGACACGAATTCGGGAGGTTTTAAGGCCCTCGAGAATACTCCGGACATCCAATTCATGCTTCGCAACTGCCGTCAGAAAACGGTCACACTCGATTCTCATTTATCGTGGACAGTATAAGTCTTTATGCGGGTTTGGGAGGGTGCAAATCTAACCTGCCGAATACGGCACCTGCTGAGAATGCCTCTTTGATGAAACAGTTACTCGGGGGCGCTCCGAGCTCAAGGCTCGTCCACCTCGACTTGACCCCATCAACTTAACATATTAGTTCACAACA
>JAPLUP010000471.1 GCA_026397575.1 Candidatus Zixiibacteriota bacterium | reverse complement strand
GCATAATCCGCGGCGCACCCTTCGACAGGCTCAGGGCGAACGGCACGCACAAGAAGTCCCTCCGCAAGCGGTGGGGCACCCTTCACACATCAAAGCGTGTCAGCCGGACGGCTTGTATCTGACAGCGCGAGCAGCGACAGACTCACTCACCACGGCGAAGTACGAATATGCCTTGGGTGGTGACGGTTATTGTTCGGCATTTTCATTAGCTTAGTCGTTGCCGTCCAACCGCAAGGGATTCCTGATCGAGTAGGAGGTAAATACACAAAACCCAACACGGTTTTGCTCTGCCGCTAATCACCCGACCCGCAGAGCACTCCGGGGTAACCTTCGGTGCCGCAACCAGCGTTCTACTAACTGGGGTGGGGAAGATTTATCTACAAGAGCGCTACAAGAAGTGAGAGGTGATAGTCCGGCAGATCACACGTCCGGCTGAGGGAAGCGCAAGATTGATCGCGGGTTATAAGACGCCGGACGCAAGACCTGCCGGAACGGAAAATGTAAGAGTTTTTCAAAGGTGCCATTGGATGGGGTACGTGTAGCAGCGATAATACAAGGTAGGAGTTCAAGACGAACGGAATCTCTTGACCATGCCCGGATTTGATGTAAGAAAATGGGACATATTAGACTTGTATTGTTGAAGGCAGCAAAGCACCGAAAGGAGTCTGCAATGTATAAGGTCTTCAAGAGGCTCTTAATTGTTACGATTCTCTGCTTGATTCTCTGGCTTGTTAGTACGGGACTCTGCCACGACGTGGTGAAATGGTGGAATTCTCCGTTGATCTAACAGTTTCCATCTTATGAACTGGGGAGTTCGCACATCGGGCTCCCCGGATTCTTTCAATTGGACAAGACCTTCCTTCATGCTATCTGAGCGCGAAGTGTTTTCAGAACAAAAGCTATTTCTCTTTTCGTTCCGCCTGGAAGGTCTTTATATTGCCCATTGCCCAACAGTTCTTCACCTGCTTTTATAGCGATTTTGTGATACTGCTTTAGTTCAAATAGTCGATGCCTCATAACGTAGTAGTTCGAGAAGCCAACAATCTTCTTCGCTTCCGAGATCATCTCCTCGTCATTCTTGAGCCAAGCTTCCGTCACAATACGTTGGTAGGGAGACAGCTTCTTGTTGATGACGTAGAAATAGAATGCTAATTCAAAATCCAAGTCGCGAACTAATGGAGGCACCCTTTCCCTCAACTCCTTCATAAATTGTCGAGGGTCCGAGCGAACGAGGGACGCAGAATCGGCTTGATCCAGACTTTCTAATCCCTGCTCCTTCAGTCTCTTCCATGTGATCCTCCGATATAGTTTGTTACGGTTGTTTTCCAGAATCTTATAGAAATAGCGGTACAATTCCTCTGGAACCTCCGAGACCTCCCTTTCAGGATCGATCCCGTTTAGGACAATGAAATCGGCCAAATGTTTTCTGAAGTTAAGAAGGCTCTGTTGGACAAGCTCATCGGCATCAAGGTCACCATATTCCGTCTTCGCCGATTGATACAATGAATATTCTCTGCCTCTTTTGTCGAGTAATCGGAGTATAGAACTCCCGCAGGCAAGAACTATCAACTGGTTGACGCAATATTCTTGGAAAACTGCACAGTAGCATTTGGAAATTGTCGGTGGGACAGTCTCGGGGGAGTCATTAAGATCTATTTCTTCTTCGTACGCAAACTCCACTATTCTCTGTCGGATTTCGCTGAAGCAACGGTTCTGGGCGTCCTGGAGCTGTTCCTCAGACAACCTCTGTGAAAAGGTCCCTAAGGACTTGCTCTGATTATGGCTTGTTCCCAGTCTATCCAAGATACCCTGAGAATAGGGTAGCTCCATGCATAGATCTAGTAAAGCATTTTCAAATAAGTCCAAGTGGTTCTTGGTGAGCTGCGGATCAACTACCTTTGTGGGTTTCTCAGGATCAATTCCTCTGGAATCGATGTGATTAAGCACATATGGCTGAATTAGTTCCAGACTCCGGGTGATTGCTGATTCAAGTAGATCATCCGTTAGGAGTCTGGAGTAAAAGGCAAACGCTGCGCATTCTCGTGATCGCCTTTCAAGTATTTTGATAGTGCTTCCGAGATATCCCATCAAGACACCTTGCCAAAGTCCCTTTAAGTTTCTCGCGTTCGATCCGAAATAGTAAGTTGGTCAGATGTTAAACTCGATTTCTTCATTTGTCAATAAGAATTATCGACAATTCAAGAAGCTCTTTGTTTCATCAGTTGCGTTGCCATCATTTGTATTGGCTTAGGGATCGTTGGGCGAGTCCGAGTTTTTCTCGAAGCCACAGTTATCTAACGGATTGAACTCCGACGTAAGCCATTATAATTCATTGTGTTAATTTGTAAGATCACATTCGGAAATTTTACATGATTTTCTTTGTAAGATTTCAGCGTCTTTCGGGCTTGTATGTATGAGAAAGAAACTCAGACTCTAGGAGGATAAAATGTCAGAAGTTTTCTCAAAAAAACACGAAGCCGTCCCGGTTGATAGCACGTCTGTATCAAGGTTCTTTAGCTTCTTGTTCAACAAGAAGTTCTTCACGGGGTTTTTCTTTGGTTTCGTGGTTTTCTCTATGTTTTCTTTCTTTAACCTATTTGATTTCAACGGATTCCGTTTCTTCGTCGAAAGGTAGCGGACCGAAGGCGTCGCTGGATGATTTAATCTCCGCCTCCGGGCGGAGATTTTTTTTGACTTGGAGTGTAAAATGTGCCAATCTATGATACATAGGAAGAATAACTGCGTAGGTTGGCTTTCCATCCACCGAAAACTCAAAGCAAATAAGACCAAAAAAATTCAAAACGAAAGATCAAGCTTCCGATTTCCAGAGGTTCCAACTTACTGAACATGCCCACCTGGTCATGAAGAGAAGAGTTGGAACCCTAAGCCAGTTTTTCCAGTTACAGTAAACGTCTCAAAAAATCGCTCGTTTGAGCGGGAAATTGGTGGAAATATGAACTTGACATACGTTTTGACAAAGATTAGAATACTCCCTTTAATCGCCTCGGCAACGGCAAGGTTGAGTTCTGTCCTGCCGTTCCGCGCGAAGTCTGGATCATTAGTTGTGGGAGTAACGATGGAACTAAAAGAGGGTTCTCGTGCTGTAGTTGCAGTTGACCTTTTGAAAACCAAAGAAGGTAAATCTAAGGCTGAAATAGATTATCAGCGCAGATTAACATTCTTGAGGCCTCAAGAGGGCTCGACAGCGGAGCCAATTGACCGATCGACCTACCGAATCGGTTCCAAGACGGCGGCAGACATCGCAAACGTGATAGCCGTTTCTTATGCTGAGAATGTGGCAGATACGTCGGCGGACGACAAGAATGGAGCTTCAAGCTAAGGTACGCAGAGGCTTATTTCCTAGTCAGGTCGACGCCCTTCAGACCATGTTTGATACATATTTCGCTGAGCTTCTTTAGCTTAGCGATTACGCTGTCGTTTTCTGCCATAGTTTCCCTCTTTGTTAATGACCTCTCTTGTGTTATCGGCGGGAGGCTCTGTCTTCCTTAGGGACAGCTGAAAATTGCTTGGCTTTGTCATTGTAGGCGCAGGCTATCTTGTTGGCTCATTGCGGGCACGCTGTCACACCCCTACAACCTGTCGGGATGGTCGGTGTTGGGTTCTTCGGGAGGCGGGTCAGGCCGAGTGGTGCGGGATACTCGGCCTGAGTCACGGAGAGTTTTTCGCAGCAGGAATTCGATCTGACCGTTGAGGCTGCGCAGGTCATCATCCGCCCAGCGTTGCAGTTGCAACAAGAGGTCCTGATCAACCCTGAGCAAGAATGATTTGCGCTCTGCCATAACGTCTAGTGGTAAAGGGAGCCCGTGTTAATCACCGGCTGCGTGTTGGTTTCACCGCAGAGCACAACTAACAAATTGGAAATCATCGCCGCTTTGCGTTCATCGTCAAACTCGATAATTTTCTTGGCCGACAATTGCTGCAGCGCCATCTCGACCATACTGACCGCCCCTTCGACAATCAACGTGCGCGCGGCAATGATTGCGCCCGCCTGCTGGCGACGCAACATGGCTTCGGCAATTTCGGGAGCATAGGCCAGATGACTGATGCGCGATTCGAGCACTTCCACACCGGCCTTTTCCAGGCGCTGATCGATTTCCGCACGCAACTGATCGGAAATCGTCGCGGTGTGTCCGCGCAACGAGACTTTTTCCTCCGAGTGTGAATCGTAGGGATGTTGGGTCGCCAGATTACGCACCGCGGATTCGCTCTGGATCGCGACGAATTGCTCGTAGGCGTCAACCTGGAAACAGGCTTCAGCGGTATCGACAACTTTCCAGACTACGATTGCGGCGATCTCAATCGGATTGCCGTCGATGTCGTTCACCTTGAGACGATTGGTTTCGAAGTTGCGAACGCGCAGAGAAATCCGTCTCTTGCTGTAGAATGGATTTGCCCAGCGTAAACCTTCCATCTTGGCGGTGCCGACATACTTGCCGAAAAGCTGAAGTACGCGGCCCTCATTAGGGTTTACCATGAACAGCCCTGCCAAGAGGACGAAGTCAATCACCATGACGACTGCGCCCCAGACTTTGAGGACTTCCGGCAGCACAAAAACGATCCAGAGGATCGCGCCGATCGCGATCGGGATCAGGATGGCCAGCATGGCCCAGCCAGAGATTACTTTGCGTTCGAGTTCTTTTATCATTCATATCTCCTTATGATATCATAATGATATTACGACGATAGCATAAGAAAGTTACAGGATTTTGTCAAGGAAATTGCTGCCGATTTGTTTGGCGGCATAAGAAACGGCGGATGATTCTCTGTAAGTAGTTGGAATATCGGTCGTTACACAAGAATGACCTGGCCAGAGAGGAACTATGAAATTTCCTGAAAATCAGTTCTCATCGCCCGATTCCTTTCGTGACTCTCTGTATTCGCGCAGTCTGACCTCGCCGAGAGGAGTATCGTCTTTCACTTTGATACTTTCAGCAAACTCCCTCGCAAAATCGCGCTGCATCCGCCAATTGACGATTGCGACGATTCCCATGCCGATCGCCGCGCCCAACGAAGCGAACGCCATGTCCTTGTGCGCATCCCAAATATCCCCTTGGGTTCCAAGGTACGCCATTCCCAAATCGCCGCCGACTACTATCGACACTCCCCATTCGATCA
>JAPLUP010000212.1 GCA_026397575.1 Candidatus Zixiibacteriota bacterium | reverse complement strand
CCAACAGCCATACTCACTTCGCAGGTGCTGGTGCTGTTCATCATGACTACCATCGGCATGGTGCTTCTGATTATTGCCGCGAAAATCACATACGGACTGCGCTTCAATGGCAATGTGCTCTCCGTGATTCTCGGCTTTCTGCTGTCAAGTGGCAGCTTCTTCGCGTTGGGCTTCGTGCTGGCAAGCATCTCCAGAACCGCCCGCAGTGCGAATGTCACAGTGATGGCACTCTACTATCCGATGCTGTTTCTTTCGGGCGCAGCAATTCCCAAATATGTATTGCCGGAAGCGGTTCGCACCTATGGCCAAATCCTTCCGCTGACTCACGTAGTCAATCTTCTTACCGGACTCTGGCTCGGCGAACCTTGGAGCGATCATCTCAAGGAAGTAGCAGTCCTCTTGGTCATGATGGTGGTTGGGCTGATCGTATCCGCCAGAACCTTCCGCTGGGAATAGTCTATCTTCGTCACTTCGAGAACTCTCTAAAAATTGGTGGCGGTTCCGAAATCCGCAAAGCCGATAGGGTTTCATTTGATGCCTCTGTGGGTCAGGTCGGGCAACCATTGTCGTCGAAAAAATGGGTCTAACCACTCAAGTTTCTTGTTGATCCACACGATAATTGAAGGGTCAACGTGGTGTAACGCGATATTCTTTCAATTGTTTTTGTTGACGCCAAGAGTGCCTATCTTTACGTTTTAGTAGGAGTGGTTCGATGATTGTGAACTACTTCACAAATTGGGGTGGGGTCTGAAGAGCGATGAAGTATTAACTGTCTAACTCAGTGACGAGGTCAATATGAATAAACAAGGAAGTGCGCAAGTCTCAAGGACTCTGCTGCTCCTTTTTTTCCTGATTGCAACTATCCATCTGGAAGGAGCTTCGCCTCCCTACTCGCGCGATGACATGATTTCCAAGTCGGGGGCGTGTCTGGACTGCCATCAGGATGCGGCGGACAATCTCAAAGGATCGACGCACCAGCTAACGATGGTGGACGACAAGCTGGCGAAAGTGATCGTTGGCTGCATCGGCTGCCACGCGGGCTGGGAGAAGCATCTGGAGAATCCCGCCAAAGACAACATCGTTGTTCCGGCTGATCTGTCTCTCCCCAAACAGGCGGAGGTCTGCAGCGGCTGCCACCTGAATGACCATCAGGCGGCAATGCTCACTACCGATCCGCACGGGCGCGCGCAGCTTGCCTGCAACTCGTGTCACACGGTGCACGGCAACAAAGCCAGATCGCTGGTCAAGGACGACAAGGATGATTTTTGTGGCACCTGTCACACCAATGTCGTCGCGCAATTTAAGAGTCGCTCGGCGCATCCGTTAGTGACCGACAATATCCGCTGTTCCAGTTGCCATTTTCCGGACGACCGCAAGGATCCGGTGCTGGCGCGCGGCATCGATTGGACCTGTCAGAATTGCCACAGTGAATATTCCGGTCCGCATGCGTTTGAGCATCCGGTGACCGAGACCTATTCCTTTAACGGCGGCGGTTGCACCGAATGCCATAATTCGCACGGCTCCCCGAACGATCGTCTGTTGGCACAACCTGGCAATGGCGTCTGTCTTCAATGCCACGGCATTCCGCCCGCACATCGTACGGCGCATTCCGGCATGGGGATCAAAGTCGACTGTGTAAATTGCCACACCGACATTCATGGCTCGGATGACAACCGCAAGTTTCTGGACCCGCAGTTGAACACCAAGTTCTTTGCCGACTGCTATCAGTCGGGCTGTCACGACAGGGTACGGTGAGGA
>JAPLUP010000066.1 GCA_026397575.1 Candidatus Zixiibacteriota bacterium | reverse complement strand
CAGCCAGCCACATAACCTCAGTCTCCTGCAGGATCTGAAAGATGGTCAGCAGGAAATTGCATTGTTGCCGTTGCGGGAAAACCGCGAAGGGCCGGTGAGTGAAGACGATTTCGCGTCGGTCGGGGTGTTGGCGCGAGCGATCGTCGTGCAACCATCCAAGGACAACACTTACAGCGTCACTTTCGAGGCGGGGCAACGGTTGCTGTTGGAACGGTTGATTGCGACCGAGCCATACTGCGTCGGTGAGTTCGTGCCGGTCGCAAAGAGGGACGACAACGGTTCGCTGGCTAAGACCATCGAAAAAATACTTGCATACGCGATGCGCATTCTGGAAACTGATCCACATTATTCCCCGGAAGTGCAGGAAATTTTCAAGGCCAACCGCGACGATGTCGAAAGGTTCATCGATACGGTAGCTCATCATCTGCATTTTTCCTTCGAAGACAAGCGCGAGTTGCTGATCGGTTTGACGGTCAAGGAAAGGGCATTTCACTTGCTTGATCTCCTCAGCGAGGAATGTCAGCGGATGGAACTGGAGCAGGAAATTAAGATCAAGGTTGAGGATGCCATCAATCGCTCGCAACGCGAGTTTTTCCTGCGCGCCAAACTAAAAGAGATCAGGCGCGAATTGGGCGAGGATTTCGAAGATGACAACATGGCGAAATCATATCGCCGCCGCATCAATATGATGAGTCACCTCCCCATTGAGGTGAAAGAACAGCTTTTTCTGGAGACGGAACGACTGCGCTCGTTGTCAACGGCTTCCGCCGAGTATGGTTCAATCAAGAGGTATCTTGACTGGCTGCTGCAAATCCCTTGGGGCAAAGTGGCCGTTGGCGAGCAGAATCTTGCGAGAGTGGAAAAAGTCATCGACAGCAATTTCTATGGCGCTCGCGAAATCAAGGATCGGATAACGGAATATCTCGCCAGCCGGCAGTTGACCGAGCACGTCTCGGCGCCGGTCCTGTGTTTTTCGGGGCCATCGGGTACCGGCAAAGCCAGTCTCGGCGCGGCGGTCGCGGAAGCGCTCAACCGACAGATAGTGCGTTTTAGTGTCGCAGGTTTCAGCTCGACTGCAGAACTGCGCGGCGAACCGCACACGCTCGAAGGCGCGATGCCGGGGAAAATTATGCGCTCGCTGATCGAGACCGACTGTATCAATCCCGTGTTCCTGATCGAGGACCTTGACAAGCTGGCGATCGACGAATCGCGGGTATCGGTTGCGCTGGGATTTATTGATGTGATCGATTCACGCCAGAGCCGCAAGTACATCGATGAATATGTGGCTCTGCCTCTTGATCTGTCGCAAGTGATTTTCATTTTCAGCGTGCGCTCAACCGAGATGATACCGGAGCCGTTGTTGGAGCGGATGGACGTGATCGAATTCTCCGGTTACGTCGACCGTGAAAAGCTGACGATTGCGGAAAAGTACTTGATTCCGGCGGTGCTGAAAAACAACGGTATCCAGAAGGGAGAACTGACCTTCTCGACCGGCGCGCTCAAGAACCTGATCCAGAGTTACACGATGGAAGCCGGCCTCGGACAAGTTAAGACACGGATTGAGTCGGTCTGCCGCAAGTTTTCAAAAGCCAAGGCGATGAACAAGGGCAAAGTGTCCTGGTCGATTACCGAAGATAATCTTGAGCAGTATCTTGGCACGCCGATCTACATTCCCGAAATGGCGGAAACCAAACCGGAGATTGGTGTGGCCGCCGGTGTCGCTTGGACGGGGGCGGGTGGCGACATCATGATGATCGAAGGTCTGAAGATGCGCGGTTCGGGGAGCGTGACTTGCACCGGATCGCTGGGTGACGTGATGCGTGAATCGGTGCAGGCGGCGCATAGTTTCGTGCGTTCCCGCGCCGATCTGCTCGCAATTCCGCATGAGGATTTCTCCAATTACGATGTGCATATTCACTTCCCGCAGGGCGCGATTCCCAAAGACGGACCGTCGGCAGGCGTGACGATTTCACTGGTGATTGCATCGGTGATGGCGGATCGCCCGATTCGCAACGATTTTGCCATGACGGGTGAGGTATCGCTGCGGGGCAAAGTGCTGCCGGTGTCGGGCATCAAGGAGAAAATTGCGGCGGCCTATCGCGCGGGCATCTACAAATTCGTGTTGCCGTCGCAGAACAAAAAAGACCTCAAGGAAATCACCAAAGAGTTGCGCGACCAAATGGAGTTCATCTTCATCGACCGCACCGACCAACTATTCGAAATCGCGCTCTTGGATCGAGTGGATCCACCGGAAACGCTGGAGCATTTGGTACAACTTGAGACCCAACGCCGCAGCAATCAACGCAAAGCCATCAAAAGAAGCGCTTCCAAGAAGCGGGCGGCTCGAGCCAAGAAGAAGTAGTAACAGGCTCGGAAGAATACGGAATATGGCGCGAATTTCTGTTGGCACAATTCTGCTTTCCTCATTAGTTGCACTCGATGCAGGATGAACATGATGAATCAGTGGAGTATCCTATTGACGGGATACTGGACTTGCACCATTTCTCCCCCAAGGACGTGAAGGTGTTGGTGCCGGAGTATATCGAAGCATGTCTTGATCGTGGGATTACCGAGATTAGGATTATTCATGGCAAAGGGATCGGGAACTTGCGGCGAACTGTTCACGCGTTGCTGGAACGCAATGAGCAAGTCGTGTCATTCAAACTGGACAGTCAGTCCGGATCGTCCTGGGGGGCGACGCTGGTGACGCTGCGGCGCAGGCCTTAGCGCTGTCAAGCGCCGGCTTCTTCTTGAGATATCACCCTTCGCTACCGAGCGCATTTTTTGCACTCACATTACCAACAGCAGCGGTCGATAATATGTAATAGTGTGGGCGTGGCATAAAACCGAAGGGGGCTGAAGTATGAACGCTGCTTTTCTTGAGAGAGTGGTGCCCGACGGGGGATTAGCCGGTGCGAGTGAATCGAATCTTGAACTAAGGGGAGAGTTATGACCGACGAAATCGTAAAGAAGTGCACTTGCTGCCAGATGAGCATGACTGCTAAACAGATGGTGGATGGTCCCGAGGTCTGGCCGATCGGCACCGCCTTTCTGGAAGACGGCGGCCTGGGCACGCACTACTACTACTTTCGGCATGAAACTACGGGTTGTGGAACCAGCATTATGGTAGATGTAGAAAGCTTTAAGCAGTTCATCACCGAGCCGATTCCAGAAAAAGTGCTGAGACTGGGACCGGGCTGCGAAGGGCGCTGTGTCAATATCCAAGACCTCACCGAATGCCAACAGGAGTGCCATTTCGCTCCCTTCCGCAGGTTCTTGCTGAAGATGCTGACCGAGAAAGAAGCTAAGATTCAGCGCGCCTTAGGTGCTGCTACTTGATGTCGAAGTTGGAAATTTTCCAACCGCCCTTGTTTGTCAGGTAGAGATAAGAATACACTGTGTCATCGGGATCGGGAGAGAAGGCGAAACGCACGGTGGCGTTTTTGCCGTCGATCGAGAATTTCCTTCCGTGCATATTGAAGGTCGAATCGGTTTTGGCGGCGACCGCCGCCAGCAGAGCATTCGGCCCTTTGGCGGCCGGTACCGGCTGGATGTAGAAACTGTTCAGTGTCTGAAGGTTCTTGTCGTTGATTGCCGTGGTAATCGCACCCAGTGTTGTCTTGATTTGATCCCGCTCGAGATTAGGGTCTTTCTCTCTTACACACGCCGCAAAGGCGATGAACAGACCAATGATTACGAACACGCCCTTAAGTTGCCATAACTTGGTAATCATCCTGACCTCTTCTATACCACGATCCTGAATGTGGTCGGTTTGCCTTCCAATAGCTAAATCGTTCCGCCGTGATCGGCGATGATCCGACGGCAAATTGCCAGTCCCAATCCGGTGCCATCTTTTCTGGTGGTGAAATACGGCTGCCAGATTCTATCGCGGACATCAGGAGTGATCGGCTGACCGGAATTGCTGATGTCGATGGCGACTTGGCCGGAAGACTGCTTCCATGCAGTAATTCCGATTGTCCCGTGCGTATCGATTGCCTGCACGGCATTCTTTATCAAATTGAGAAACACCTTCTTCATTTCCTGTCTGTCGAGACGTACCGCCGTCAGTCCCGGTTCGATGTCCACTGCGATTGCGATGTGCTGCTTTTCCGACTCCAACCGCGCCAAGGTAACTATGTCATCAAAATAGCCCTGCAAATCAACTAAAACTTTCTCGATGTGGCCGCTGCGCGCCAAGGAAAGGAAATCCTTGATGATGGTATTCAGTCGATCGATTTCTTCGGCAATTGTCCTAAGAAACGACTGATACTCGGCGGCGTTGGTGTTCGGTTCGAATTCCGAGCGGAGTCGTTGGGTAGCGATCGAAATGGCGTTAAGAGGATTGCGTATCTCATGAGCTACGCCCGCCGCGAGACTCCCCAACTCAGTCAGCCGTTCCGCCGCACGGGCGTTTTCCTCAAGTTGCTTGATCTCGGTTAAATCATAGACCAATGCGACGGCGCCGGAATACGTGTTGTCTTTGCCACAGATTGGCACGGATGAGACCAGGAGATGTCGCAATTGCGTGGGAGTTGACGAGTATCTTACTTCCCCTCGGTGCGCTTGTTGGGAGCGTGATTCGATCTTGCCTAGTGACAGCAAGTCATCGGCGAATATGCTGCGGTAGGGTTGGTTCATGATTGCCGCAGCGGATTTGGCGAAGAGCCGCTCGGCTTGCGGATTGAAGATCGTAATCATGCCTTCGCGATTGACGGCGACAACACCGGCCTCGAGAGATTGCACGATCTCATCGGTGACAGACTGCAGTTGCTCCAGGTTCACTTCCGCGACCTGAAGCCTTTTGAAAGAAGTAGCTGCGTAGCTGCCGACGATGCCGAGGACAAAAAGAACGAGAGAGAGAATGGCAAGCTGCTTGAGAGAGCCGGCGTAGAGTTGATCATAGACATCAAGTGACATGCCAAGACGAAGGAGACCGGAGGGCAAGACATCAGATTTGAATGCGCGCACGACTTCGAGCAGACGCCTGCCTTCAAAGTTGTAGATGCGACTGGTTGTCTGCTCGCTCTCCAGAGCATCGGCAAGGAAGGAATCCGCCTCTACTGCCACCATTTGCTGGATACTGCGCGATGCCAGCACGATGCCACTCGAAGACTGGAGCACAACGTAATCGATACCCGGCTGATCGCCGAGTTGGCGAAGCACGAAGCCGATGCCGAGCCATTCCTGATAGTCGGTCAGTTTCTTTACCTTTGCTGACAGCAGCATCACGCCACGCTTAGTACGCAAAGCCAGATAAGTGTAATCATCCTGCGGCAGCGCCGACGGCATCGGCCGGGCGACTGCCAGCGATCGGCTTTCCAGTAGCACTGAATCGAGAACGGCCAGCATGTCCGGATCACCGGAAACCGTATCGCCCACGGATTCGCGAACCGAAGAGGCAGAAATTCGGCAAGAGCCGTCGACCAAATCAATCCGTTCCAGTCGATACCGTTTCTGCCAGTCGCCAAGAGCGTCAATACCAGTGGCACTTCCGTTCAGCAGGGCGCCAAGGAGTGTGGAGATGTCGACCAACCGCTCGGTGGCGGCTTCCTCGACGATGGTTGATGATGCCAAATTATTGCGTGCGGAAGTCACCAATGCCTGCATCAACGACTCGCCTTCTTGACGCAGCAGTCTGAGCATGTTCTTCCGGCTTGATTCGATACCGCTATACGCGAGGATCAGGATGATCCCGCCGAAAAGAATTGTCAAAGCAAGAATGGCGCGTCGGCGGATCATTGCCAGGTCGATCTCTCCATTTCCGGTTGCAGCATCAAACCGAATGATATAGCTTCCCATGCGAAAGTGCCTACTTAAAATGCGAACCGGATTTCTACAGTACGACGTCGTCTTCGGCGATAAAGAAGCTAATCAGAAGAAGATTCTGTCCCTGATCGGCGGTGATCACTTCGATTTGCTGGTGTTGCCGGAGTTAGCGTTGACGGGATACTTCATGCCCTCGCGAGCCAAAACGGGCGAGTTAGCAGAGGAGTTCGCCACCGGCGAGACTTTCGAGTTCTTCCGCAACGTGGCTCGACAGCATGATGGCGCCATTGTGTTCGGATTTGCCGAGCGTGCCAGTGACAAAGTCTACAACTCGGCAGCGCTGGCCTGCCCCGATGGCACAGCATACCTCTATCGCAAGACTCATCTTTTCAATTTGGAGAAGCACTGGTTTGATCCGGGCGACACCGGATTTCGCGTATTTGAGTTCCGTGGCGCCAGAATCGGCATCATGATCTGTTTCGATTGGCTATTCCCCGAGTCGGCGCGCACATTGATGCTGCGAGGCGCAGATATCATCTGCCATCCCTCGAACTTGGTCCTCCCCTATTGTCAGGACGCCATGATCACCCGTTGTCTGGAGAACCGTGTTTTCGCGATCACCTGTAACCGTACCGGAATGGAACGGCAAGGGGGTGAGACGCTCGCGTTTACGGGGAGGAGTCAGGTCGTAGGCCCCCGAGGAGAAGTGCTTGCCGGCTCTGATGGGACTAGCGAAAAGCTGGTGCTGCTTGATCTTGACCCAGCCGTCGCGCGAGACAAGACCGTAACCCCCCACAATGATCTGCTGGGCGATCGGCGGAACGATTCCTACTGCTGCTAAATCGCGATTGCCACACCCTACAGAACGCTTTCCGAAAAAGGAGACTGCGCTAAAGAACGAACAGCCTGCTGTCGATACCTAAATAGAGTATTTGGCTATGGGACAGGTTTAGCATGGCGCAAAAGAAAGCAAAAATACTGGTGGTTGACGATGAAAAGGAGATCACCGATATCTTAGAAGCGTTTCTCAGCAACGCCGGACACACTGTTGTCGCTGAAAATTCGGCTGTCATGGGGCTGGAGCGTGCCAGAACATTCAAGCCAGACATGGTTTTTCTGGATATCATGATGCCGCAAATGGACGGCTATGAGATTTGCAACGAGCTTAAGAAAGAACCGGCGACCGAGAATATCCCGGTGATCTTTCTGACCGGCAAAGACACGGCGGATGACCAGGGCCGGGGATTCAAGTCGGGTGGTGACATGTTTATCAAGAAACCCTTTGTCTGCGAACGCCTTCTGGAAATTGTGAACATCGTGCTCCTTAGTTTTACTAAGGTATAGTCATATACCTAGTAGGTTGCTGTGGGGATGACTGTTATGGTGGCGGTCATCTCTAATTTTTTCCTTGCATAATTTGTGCGGTGCACTATATTCAACTGGGTATTTCTGTGGAGGCGGAATTTCTATCTTAAGGCGCCATGAAAGTCATCAAACGCTATCCCAATCGACTGCTGTATGACGCGGACGTCAGTAGTTTCGTGACTTCGGAAGCGTTGCGCGCGTATGTGCGCGATGACGTGGAGTTTCGCATCGTCGATAGCCGTACGGGATGCGACATGACAGTGCCTGTACTGGGGCAAGTATTTTTGGACGACATCGGTCGATACGGAAATAGAAGATCTGTGCAAGAGACATTGCGGGGGTTTATCGCCCTCGGAGGAGAGTTCAATATGGAAATCCTGAAGAAGACCATTCTGGCTTCAATCGGCGTCTTCGAAATCACACGCGCCAAAGCCGAGGAGATCGTTGACACGCTGATTAAGCAAGGGGAGGTCGTCAAGTCCAAGCG
>JAPLUP010000479.1 GCA_026397575.1 Candidatus Zixiibacteriota bacterium | reverse complement strand
ACTGCAAGACCCTGTTCTACTGCGCGTGGTTCTCTTGTCGGCGGGTTTCTCTCAGAAAGCACTCTCTCATTTGAAGGAAGATGAACGCACGGAAATAGCGTCGGAGACGCTGCGCGACTTAGGGGAAGCTCAGGGCGATTTTGTGTCAGACATTCTCTATCGCTATTTACTGACTCTGGGCGATTCGCTTGGGGGCAGCATGAGAAACGTGGTCGGTGCCTCTGCGCAGCGCGCGTTCACTGTGATGGTTTTGGAGTCCCTCCAGTCGGCAGGAGTGAACCCAAGAATCGAAAAAGGGGAAGAAAACGGCAAGATACAGGGCATCGCGTGGAGTGACCGCAAGATGCTTTTCGACAGGACTCCCAAATTCGTCAAGAAGAACGTGGATGTCATTTTGCTCCGGACTGACCCACCCGTCGAAGGCTCTCCGGACCAGATCGAGGATAAAGATCGTTACCTTGCCGCAGGGGAACTTAAAGGGGGAATCGACCCAGCAGGAGCCGACGAGCATTGGAAGACTGCCAAGACGGCACTCGACCGTGTCCGCAAGGCCTTTCGCTCTGGACGTGCTCCCTGCCTTTTCTTTGCAGGCGTGGCAATCGAGCGCGAGATGGCGAGAGAGCTTTACCGCGATGTCAAAAAGGGGAATTTGTCCTTTGCAGCTAACCTGACTTCTGAAGAGCAGACTCACGCTTTGATTTCTTGGCTGATCGCGCTTTAGCTTTTCGCCAGACGTAGACACATTTTCTTAATTCTTCGCGTCCATGTGCACCCATTTGTTGGCTGCTATTTCCCTTGCCGACCGGGAGGACCCAAATCGCGTCAACATCGTATCCAAATGCTTTGGCAATATCCGAGAGTATGAGGTCAACAGGGACTTCGACTCCTTCATATCTCACGTTGTCGTTTATCATCACAAAGGGGGCGCCGGGTTTTAGAGACTCGCCTATTTCAGCAACTACGATTGACAACTCGAGGAAGTAATTGCGTATCATCCGAGGTATTCCATTGTTGTTTAGCAGTCCGCCGCTTTTGCGGTCATCAATATAATCGAGTATTGCGTTGAGAGCTGACTGCTGGCTCACGGCATGCCGGACCCGCTGGAGTAGCTCAGCCGAGATCTGGGAATCTAAGTCTGTCTTGGGTCTGTTTTCGACAGTACAAGTGAGCATTGTCTGCCGCAGCGTCTTGAGCGGTTCATTCGCGATTCCCAGAAACGCTAGTTCAAGCGCATATGTCCTGGTATAGTCGTACCGATTGCAGTAGGGAGGAGACGTGATCACCGCATCGAACTCCAGTCCGTGCAACTTCGGCAGAACCGAAAGACATGACCCCTCGAACAAGTCGAGATTCCCATTCAGAGATCCGAGAGCTGAATTGCCGAAAAGGTCAGCACTGTTTGACAGATCATCCACGATCTGAGCAAGCTTGTGATCGATTGCATCGTCGAATGGTTTTATCGTACCCTTGTCGAACGGGCGGCCCCCATTGCCTCTTGGCGACCTGTAGTCCCAGCGGAGATATTGACCGTCCTTTCGCGTGAAGCTGATTTCCTCCAAAACACACATGGCGGCAAATCGCAGCAGGGATTTCACAAGAGGGTCATCTACCTCGTCAACGTCTTCCAAGTACGCACACAATTTTCGCTCGCTCACGGGCGGAAACGCACCCTCAGTTATCCTGACATGCGGAAACACTGACTTGGGTGCCAGATCTTTCCAATGAGCTAGTTTTCGAAACTTGGTGACTGCGCCTGCCAGAGCCGCTTTGTCCGCTGCCTGCATGACAGCTTTGCGAACCCTTATTAGCTCACAGCCGACTGGTAGCAATTCGATACCTGTAGCATCCAGGCCCTTTGAACACCCCACAAAAAGTGTGACTCCCGAGCCGGCGAAAGGGTCAAGAACCCGACCTTTGGTGATTTCCAGATCTACAATAATCCTCTCGATCAGTGGGGCAGAAAAGCCTTCCTTGTACCTGAACCAGCGATAGCCCGGTATCTCCTTGTTAGCCTGGAAGCTGACCAGTTTTCTGCTGAGTTCCGGACGAATTTGAATTTGCCTGTTGAACTCACCCTCAAGCGCGGAGATCTCGTCTCCGATGCGCTCTACTGCCGCTACATCCGTCATACTGCTATCTTACGATTTGATTTGCTTAACGCAATCACATTTAGCGGCGCAACCTGAGTTTTGCGAGAGCGATGTTCATTTTCTCCGGTTTCCGTGATATCTGCCCTTCGTGATTCTTTTCACAAACTCCCCCGATTTTGTTTGACTCTTTGGAAAATTCCCACCATATTATTACTTAGTAAGATGCCCTCTTCAGGTCGGCCTGAACTATTACGCCGACAGGAAGAAGGCAGTTATAATTTTAGGATGCGAGGCAAAAGACTATGAGTATTAGCCAGCTTGCGCGCGAGATTGCCGAATCACCGACTCTGAAGCTCAATGAGGAGGCGCAAGACCTTCGTGACCGAGGTGAAGCGGTCATTCATTTGGGCGCAGGAGAACCGAAGACCAAGATTCCTTTCGAGGCCATGTTGAGTACCGCCGCCCAACTTGCCACAGCCGAGGTTCGTTACACTCCAACTGAAGGTATCGGTTCGCTGCGGAAAGCGATTCTCAGGTACATGGAGGAGAACTACAACAAGGTTCTTGGAAAAGACAACGTCATTGTCTCCAATGGCGCCAAACAGGCCATTTCTGCCGTGCTGACCACGATCATCAACCCGCTCGATGAAGTCATCATTGTGGCGCCGTACTGGGTGAGCTACCCGGAAATGGTCAAGATGGTTTACGCCAAACCGGTGATTGTCACACCGGGGGACGGCAGATTCCAGCCGGAGCTTGATGACATTACCGACATGATCAGTTCCTACACCAAGGCGATCATTATCAACAGCCCGAACAACCCT
>JAPLUP010000453.1 GCA_026397575.1 Candidatus Zixiibacteriota bacterium | reverse complement strand
TCTCACCGACCTCCATGATTTCACAAGCGGTCAGGCGCTACTAAAACAAGGCGGCGATGTTCTAGCCGTAACGCCCGAGTCACTGCAAACGGGAGACATCGTAGTTGTGAGAGAAGGAATGAAGATACCGGCCGACGGTCGGGTCGCTTCCGGAAACTCGGCGCTTGACCCATCCTCCCTGACAGGCGAGGCACAGCCTCAGCAGGTGGCAGAAGGGGATGACGTCTATGCCGGATCTGTCAATCTCGAAGGTTACATCGAAGTTCAGGTAACGGCGCCTCTCAAAGACTCTCGCATCGGCAAAATCTTGCGTATGGTCGGCGAGGTTGCCGAACGCAAAGCCAAATTTGAGCGGCTCGTTGACCGCTTTGCGCACATCTATACTCCGATCGTCGTAGGGTTAGCCGTGGCTGTGGCGGTGCTTCCGCCGCTGCTGTTTGACGGCGCGTTTAGTGTCTGGTTTTATCGCGCGCTGGTGTTCTTGGTGATTTCGTGCCCCTGCGCGCTGGTGATTTCCACGCCGGTAGCAGTTACGGCCGCGTTAGCAGCCGGTTCGAGGATGAAGGCGATCATCAAAGGCGGAGACGCGATTGAACGGCTGGCACTGGCAAGAATAATCGCCTTTGACAAAACCGGTACCTTGACTACCGGTGCTTTGCAGCTCGGTCAGATTGAATGCTTTGATGGCCTCAATCAGGATGAAGCGATTCAGATAGCAGCTTCGCTGGAGCGGATATCCAACCATCCGGTAGCCAGGGCGGTTAGGAATGCGGCTTCTTTGAAGGGATTGCGGTTGCTGTCAATCGACGATCCTAGATCAGTCATCGGCTTTGGTGTGGAGGGACGAATTGATGGGCGGTTGTACCGGTTCGGCGGAATCGAGTTTCTGAATAGCGACGATCGCGGAACTCAGCCGCAAAAGGAAAGCTCCTATCTGGTTTGCAATGGACGAATGCTGGCACGTTTTGGTTTCGAAGATGAGTTGCGACCGGAAGCCGCAACAACGATCTCGAAGCTGCGCGAACAGGGATTTGAGTCGGTCGGTCTATTGTCGGGTGATCGCCGAGAAATCATCGAGACACTGCGCGCCAAGTTGCAACTTGATTTCGGAATCGGTCAACTGATGCCGGAAGAAAAATACGAACGACTACGTGACCTTGGTGACAACGTTGCCATGGTAGGGGATGGTATCAACGACGCGGTCGCGCTGTCGGGTTCTGATGTTTCGATTGCGATAGGCCGGCTTGGCAACGATATCCCCGCGCAGCATGCCGATGTCGTTCTGTTCGGCAACAGCATCAGTAATCTTCCGCATCTGTTCCGACTTGGCAAGCGAACAGTCGCTCTTATCAAGACGAACATCATCTTCGCCTTCGCAATCAAAGTGATCTTTCTCGGTTTGGCTCTGGCTGGATATTCCACAATCTGGATGGCTGTTGTTGCGGACATGGGAGCTTCGCTAATCGTAATATTCAACAGCTTGCGACTGTTGCGCCATTCGAATGTGGATTAGTGTCTCGTCCCAGAGATATATTCACAAAGTCTCTTGACCTTTTGCAGGATTGAGTCAGCCGTGGCGGTCCAGGCAAAGGGTTTAGAGTTGGTGTCATAACGTTTAACGAAGCGCTCGATTTGGGCGACCAAGTCCTTGACGCTGCGAAAACTGCCATGTCGGATCGCTTGCTGCGTGATAATATTATCCCGCATTATTCATGCACTGTTTCTGCTGGTCTTATAGGGTTGGGTATGTTGGTATCTGGGGTGCGGCAGGAGCATCGACAGGTGGAATTGGGAGGAAAGAGATTGGTTAATGGGACTGGATTTGGTTTTTTGAGTGAGTCGGAGGAGTTTTTGAGCAGACTTCACCGGCGAGTGGCACGACCCCGGGCAGGATTGGTGTTCTGGCGACGATTGGGGTCGTTTACGTAACCGCCAGTCGGTCGGACAGATGCCAGAACAGCCGCTGCAGCGGATAGCCTCCCGCCAAATGTACCCAAAGCCGACGACAGCTCTGCACCACCTGGGCGCCGATCTTCAGCAGTTGACAGCGAATCGTGCCGATCTGAGCGTTCTCCAACTCTGTCCCTTGAAAGTACTTTTTCAACGCCTGCAGGAGAACCTAAGCCGCCGCATGCAGCAGCGGGCGGAACTGGTTGGCGACAAAACGATGACAACTCAAACGATCACCCTTGAGGTCGTCCTTTAACTCTTTAATCCGATTCTCGCCGTCACCGCGCCAAGCGTAAAAGCCAGACAGCACTTCCAGGGTTCCGACCATGTTCGTCACCAGAAAGCGGCGGTTGGAACCCTTGTCGTTAGGTTCGGCTTTGCTGATCACCCGCCGTGCCTTCTCCCAGGAGCCGGCTTGATACTCTGTCTCCGC
>JAPLUP010000605.1 GCA_026397575.1 Candidatus Zixiibacteriota bacterium | reverse complement strand
GTGCTGGCAATCGGCGTTATTGTCTCGGACAAGTCCACGCTCTATGTCGTTGGCGGTTTAGTCGGTATGTTCCTTGGCGCAGTCTGGACGACGGCGAGGCCACTGTTAAACAGTCTTGTGCCGGCGGAGAAACTGGGACAGTTCTATGGCCTGTATTCTTTGTCAGGCAGATCGGCGGCAACCGTCGGCCCGCTGATTTGGGGATTGATTGCTCTGATCGGAAAGCACGATATGCCCCTCGGCCGGGCGGCGCTCTCTGCTCTGTCTTCGCTCGGCGTAAACATTACGGAAAATCTAACAGCGACGATTCACTATCGTCTGGCTCTTGCCTCCCTGCTTGTCGCAATGCTGGCGGGACTCGTGGGGTTCATCAAGGTTCCGAACCGGCGCAGATACAGTAAGGAGTAATCCTGCTATTTTACAACAGAAGTCGCGTTACGCTGGCCAAATCGTTCCAGATTTCGGTTGCGAAATCGGAGAAATCTGTTATGTTGCGGACAGTTAGCCAGCTACTTCTGTGGAGCCGCCTTGAAAGCATTACTCTTTTTAATCATCATACTGTTCTGCACTACAACAAGTTACGCAACCATCCCTTGGCCGTTTGAGCCGGCGGATTCCGCGCAGCCGCTCGGCAATTCCTATGGAGAATATCAGGGCTATGGCGGCACCCCCTATCTGCACCCGGGTATCGACATCATGCGACCGGCGGGCTCACGGGTTTATGCGGTCAAAGCGGGTTGGGTGAAAGCCGTTCTTACCACCGCTGCCGATCTGCACTGGCGCGTTGCGATCGGTGACTCACCGAGCGCCGATAGTTGCGATGGCTGGCTCTACGCGCATTTGGAGCAAAGCACGATTGCCGTCATCTTGGGAGACCGAATTGATAGCGGACAGTATCTCGGCAATATCGTCGCATGGCCGGTAGCGAATTTTCATCACTGTCACTTCGTGAAGATTCGCAACGCCGGTCTCAGTTGGGCTGCTAATTGGCTATTTGTCGGCAATCCATTGGACGAGTTGGTGAATATCGATGATTTTGATCCCCCCTATTTTGTGAACATCGCTGTTGATGCACTGTTTCGATTCTGCTTTGATAACAGCACTGCCTTCTTTCCAGTAGGTGGAGCGGTTAGCGGCAATGTCGATATTATCGCCAAAGCACATGACCGCATCGGCCATCCCACCTGGGTGTTGGCGCCGTATGCGATGAGCTACGAGATTTACTCCGACTCCTTGCAGGTTGGTCCCTACACATCATTTGCCTTTGGCGGGCAATTGCTATGGGATCAGGTTCAGAATGTAATATACAAGAACGTGGCTCCCTGCAAATCGGCTGGTAATTACGATCAGCGGCAGTTTTTCGAAATCATTACTAATCACGACAACGACTCGCTGGTGGAACCCGGCGACACCACGGGCAAATGGGTGACCGGACAGATTCCCAACGACACTTACACGGTCAAGGTCTGGGCGAGAGATCGGTACGGCAACATCGCCTGGGACAGCATGGATGTGGTAACGGCGAACTACTACAACATCACAGGTACTGTTGTCACCAGCGATGGCTGCCCGATTAAGAGCGGCTTTGTGGTCACCGCTCCTTACTCGGGAGACTCAGACACGACTGCGGCCGATGGCGCCTTCGCCTTGCCATCGCAGCCGGCCGGTCGTTACAGTATCTGTGCCTCGCGAGGAGGATATGAAACGAAGTCGTCTGTGTATGAGGTCTTTGGTGCACGCAATTTGGCGATCGTACTGGATCCTGCGCCTTATGTTAATGGCGATGTCGACCACTCCGGCAGTGTAGACGTCTCCGATGTGGTCTATTTGATGATGCCGATCACGACGGATACTCGCACATGTTTGTGTCAAACGGTAATGATATGGCGTCAGCCGCTGATTTTATCCATGGAAACACCAGCGCTGCAATTTCAACAACGGCGGTGATCTTGATCCGGCATTCTGTGGAGCAGTCTACCTGATTGCCTACATCTTCTCCGGTAGTCCGGCGCCGTGCCAGTTCACTGCGATTTCCGAGAACAGATTTGTGGTTGGCTTATTTCCCGCACGATCTATATTGGACGCAGGAGGTAGCTATGTCCGACCGATTGGAGCAGTTTCGACTTTATCGCGAAAAGATGAATGAGAAGATCCTGGCTGAGGGGCATCAACAGATCAGTCGCTTCTTCGCCTTCGACACGCGCGCTTATGAATCAGGTGCGCTGGACGCGCGTACGAAAGAGATGCTGGGGTTGGCGACATCGATGGTATTGCGCTGCGATGACTGTATCGCCTATCATCTGATCCAGTGCAAGAAAGAAGGCGTTTCGCACGCCGAGTGTTTTGAGATTTTCAACGTGGCGCTGGTCGTCGGTGGGTCGGTTGTAATTCCGCATTTGCGCCGAGCAGTCGAACTGCTCGATGAACTTGAGAAGGAACAATAATCGTTGCCGGAAGAATTCCCCACACCGCCACAACCACATGTGCACTTGCTCTATCCATCCACTGTCAGCCCCCGATTTGATTTCGGACTGATTATCGAAGATGCCATGCGGTTGTTGAAGAACGGCGTCCGGCAGTTTGCGACAATCTTCCTGGCAATTCAGGTACCGCTAGTTCTCGTACAGATGTTGGCTCTTCCCGCACCTGATCAGCCGCAAGGCGACCTGGGCAGCATGGGCAACATGATTCTCGCCGCGATTTTTTTCGGTTTTCTTGGCATCTTTGCGACATTGAATGTCATGACCGCAGCGCGACATCACGTCGCCTGCGCACCTAAACCCTTCTATGAAGTCTTCCTCAACGCCATGGTCAGGTTTCCCACGGCGGTCTTCACGGCGCTGGTTCTGGGGATTGTCGTATTCACTGGGTTGCTGGCGCTGATCATACCGGGCGTCGTGTTCTACGTCTTCGGCTGCTGTTCTCTACAGGCGATTGCCCTGACCGATCGGCGCATTTTCGCGAGTTTGATCGAGAGTTACGAGTTGGTGAGAGGTCACTGGTGGCAAGTGTTCGCGCTACAGTTCATGCTGTTAGCGACGTTGCTCGTCATCAGTCTGCCTCTGATACTTGTCGATGCATTTCTCACGCCATCGCTGCTGGTCAAGATTCCCATCTACCTATTTATCAACGCACTGGAGATCGTAATTACTCTAGTGAATGTGATGATGTTCTACAATCTGCTGGCAATCAGGGCGCACCGCGCTGCCGGGCTGTGATGGTATTCCGTAGATTACTTCAACAACGTCATCTTACGCGTTTCGAAATAGTCGCCCGCCTGTAAGCGATAGAAATAGATGCCGCTGGAAACCTGCGACGCTGTTGACGACGTACCGTCCCACGTAACAGCGTGGGTTCCCGCCGACTGGTAGTCATCGACAAGAGTACGTACCTGTTGACCAAGTGTGTTGTAAATGACCAACCTCACCGCCTGGGCTTTGCGTAGCTCATAGCGAATGACGGTTTGAGGATTGAACGGGTTTGGGAAGTTCTGTTCGAGGTCAAATTGCTTCGGCATGGGAACTTCGACATCAGCGACATCGGTGGCGGTATACTGGTCGTAGTTGAGAAAAACATCAAACCCGCGACCGGCATTGCGATTGTCAATCCATGAACAGAAGACGAAGCCATTGTTC
>JAPLUP010000618.1 GCA_026397575.1 Candidatus Zixiibacteriota bacterium | reverse complement strand
CCGTCATTGCGGGAAGGTTTCCGAGTCGATCCGGTCCCAGTGAATGCACGCTCACTGCCGTGAGAGGCACCGGAGTGTTGTCATCTGCAAGAGCGGCAACCGCCAGCAGCATGACGAGAACTGCTGCGAACCAATTTCTGTTCATCAGGCCTTCTCCTTTCGGTTAGACTGCTTCGAACGCTTCTAAGGAAATGGTGGCACAAGGTCCCTGATTGTCCACGGACCTTGGATTGTGAATTGTCTCACAAATGTCAAGGTAAAACTTCGCCGTATAGCTGCTTAGCATGTCGGCCGGGCATAAACGAAAGGAGCCCGTTACCAGAACGAACTCCTTTCAGGCTAGATAAAATCCCACCCTCTACAAGGCATCCCTTGAGTCCTACTAAATAAGATAGGCACACCCCCTGACAGAACCTGTCAGTCGATTTTCAGGTTTCTCAAAAAAATATGAGGTCGCGGACTGATTCCTGCCTTACATGCCTTACTACGGGTTCGATGCCACCTTTTGGAAGGCGGCAATGATTGTTGACAGGTGGCAGGAATGTTGCTATCGTTGCGGTCAAACCATCGTATACGGAGATTAGGATGAATTGTGTCGCCTGCAATGAACCGATGGTAGTTTTGGAACTACAGGAAGTGGAAATCGACCACTGCCTTGCCTGTGGCGGAATCTGGTTGGATGCCGGTGAAATCGAATTGTTGGTAGACAGCAAGCTGGAAGCTGGTAGACTATTGGAGGAACTGAGCGAAAGGCGAAATCGGCAGCCGGGCAAACGCAAGTGCCCGATCTGTCTTAAGAAGATGGAAATCATCATGATAGGTCCGAAAGACAAGGTGCAGATTGATCACTGTCGGAAAAATCACGGTCTCTGGTTTGATCGGGGCGAACTCGAGACGGTGCTCAAGATCTTCGATACCGACGACCATAGCGCGGTCCACGGGCTTCTGAAAAGTATGTTTGGAAAGTAAACTCACGTTAGAAAGGTAAACTCAATGGCTGTCTTACTTGTCTTGCTGGGTATTCTCGTCCTGGTCGTTATCTGGCTGGTAGGGATGTACAACTCCCTGGTCGGTCTGCGCAATCAGGTCAAAAATGCCTGGGCACAGATTGATGTGCAACTCAAACGCCGTCATGATCTGATCCCCAATTTGGTGGAAACCGCCAAAGGCTACATGCAGCACGAGCGCGGTACCCTCGAAAGCGTGACCAACGCCCGCAGCAAAGCTATGGGCGCTGACTCGGTAGGCGACAAAGCCAAGGCCGAAGGCGAACTATCAGGTGCGATCAGCCGCTTTATGCTCGTAGTCGAGAACTACCCTGACCTGAAAGCGAATCAGAACTTCCTGGCGCTGCAGGAGGAACTGACTTCGACCGAGAACAAAATCGCTTTCAGCCGGCAGGCATACAACGATCAGGTGCTGTTCTATAACAACAAGATTCAGATGTTTCCGTCGAGCATCATCGCCGGCATGTTCAATTTCCAGCAGAGCGACTTTTTCGAGCTTGAGGACAAGGGGGACCGCGAAGCGCCGAAAGTCGATTTCTCTCAGAAGTGATGGTTGAGGCTCTGTCATGCGCTTGTGCAGGCAACTCCTTGAGGTCTGAGACTATATGTGGGAACTGATTCAACAGAATAGGCGCAAGTCGCTCGTTTTGTTTTTCCTGATGGGCTGCTGTCTTGTGCTGCTCGGTTACCTACTCGGCGCCAGCTATCTTGGTCCCAATGGCGGAATGATCGGCATCTCGCTCGCACTGATCATCTGGCTGATACTCTCACTAATCAGCTTTTTTGCCGGCGATAGCATCGTCCTCGGCATTAGCGGCGCGCAGGAGATTACACCCGACATTCACCCTCAGCTTTTCAATGTTGTCGAGGAAATGAAGATCGCCGCCAGTTTGCCGGCAATGCCCAAAGTCTACATCATTGATTCTGCCGCGCCAAATGCATTTGCGACCGGTCGTAAGCCGGAGACCTGCGCTATTGCCGTTACCGCAGGACTCCTGGCGAGGTTGAACCGCGATGAACTGCAAGGCGTTGTCGCACATGAGACGTCGCATGTCGTCAATCGCGATGTTCTCTTCATGACCTTCGCCGGAATCATGCTCGGCAGCATCGTGCTGATCTCGGAGGTGTTCCTGCGAGGTCTTTGGTATTCCGGCGGATCGTCGCGTCGCTACCGTTCGAGCAGCGATCGTGGCGGCGGACAGGGAGCCGCCATCATTGCGATCGTGGCCATCATTTTCGCGATCCTGGCTCCGATCTTGGCACAACTGCTCTATTTCGCGATTTCACGACGACGTGAATATCTCGCCGATGCTTCGGCGGTTCGCTTGACGCGCTATCCCGAAGGACTGGCGTCTGCGCTTGCAAAGATAGCGGACTCGGATGAGCAACTGCCGCGCGCCAACAAAGTGACGGCGCCGCTGTACATCGTCAATCCTCTCAAGCGCGAAGGCGAGAAGCTTTCTGACTGGACGAGTACACACCCACCGATTTCCGAGCGCATCAAAATCCTTCGCGGCATGGCACAGGGTGCGGGATACTTGGACTATCAGCAATCTTTTAGCCATGTAACTGGCAACGCAACGCTCATTCCGGCTTCTGGGCTGAAAGACACAGCAGCGGTACCGGTCCGAATTGCTTCTTCAAAGTCCGCTGTTGAACCGAGCGAAAAGAGTCTCAAACGCGGTGTTGGCGACCTGGTCAGAGCGATGAACGGGTTCCTCTTTCTCACGTGCGCGTGTGGCCTCAAAATCAAAATTCCACCCGACTTCAAACAGTCTTCACTTCCCTGCCCTCGTTGCCGTCGTGAATTGCAAGTACCAACTGCGGAGTTGGCGACGGTTGCCGTCGGTATCGAGGCCGCATCGACGGAAGCAACTTATGTTCGCAAAAGTGATGGCTGGGAATCATTCCAGTGTGCCTGTGGTAAGAACCTCCAGCTCTCCCCAGCATTCAAGGGAAGCAAGATCGTCTGCAACAGTTGCGGCAAATCAACGACGATTGTCAGCAGCGAAACCAAATAGCTTTCAGGAATTTGGACAATGATCAATCTCAGAGGTAAAACTGCTCTCATCACCGGCGGTTCGCGCGGTATCGGCAGAGCAACAGCCATCATGCTCGCGCAAGCCGGTTGCGATGTTGCGATCAGCTTCGTCACCCGTGACGAAGCTGCGCGCGAGGTCGAGCAGACAGTTCGTCAGTACGGCGTCAAGGCCATGGTCGTCCCAGCCGATCTCGCAGATCGAAGGCAAACGGAGCAGATGATCGAGGCAGTAGTGCGGCAGTTTGGTCGACTTGACATTCTCGTAAACAACGGCGGCATCTGGAAAGAAGCTGCGATAGATGCGATGTCAGAGGAGCAACTGCAAGAGATGATCGGGATCAATCTAAAGGGCGTTTTTTACGCGATTTCCGCCGCTGTTTTGCAGATGAAGAAACAAAGAAGCGGAAACATCATCAGCATCTCATCGACCGCCGGTCAGCGCGGTGAGGCATTCCATTCGCACTATGCTGCTACGGCGCGCCAGTGCGGATACTG
>JAPLUP010000213.1 GCA_026397575.1 Candidatus Zixiibacteriota bacterium | reverse complement strand
GCAGGTTTTGTCGTCCATGACGATCATGCCACCCGAACCCATCATTGATCCCGCTTCGGTCAGAGAATCGAAGTCAACGGGGAGGTCAAGTTTCGATTCCGGCAGACAACCCCCCGATGGCCCGCCAGTTTGTACGCCTTTGAACGGCCGCCCATCGATGATTCCACCGCCGATATCGTAGATAATTTCCCGCATGGTCGTTCCCATCGCCACTTCGATGAGACCGGTGTTACGGACCTTACCGACCAGGGAAAAAACTTTGGTGCCGCTGTTCTTCGGTACGCCGATTTGTCGGAACCAGTCGGCGCCATGATTGATGATTACCGGCACGTTGACGAAGGTTTCGACGTTGTTGAGCACGGTGGGCTGGTCATAAAGACCTTTGATAACCGAGTGGATGTACTTGGCGCGCGGCTCGCCGACTTCGCCGGCAACCGATCGCATCAACGCGGAGGATTCGCCGCAGACAAATGCGCCGGCTCCGCGGGCGATGCGAATCGAAAACGAGAAGTCGGTGCCAAGAATCTTGTCACCCAACAGCCCATGTTCTTCACAGTCAGCAATCGCTTTCTGCAAGTGGATCACCGCCAGCGGATATTCATCGCGGACGTAGATATATCCCTGCTTGGCGCCGACGGCAAAGGCACAGATCATCATGCCTTCGAGCACCGAATGCGGATCGCCTTCCATGATGCTGCGATCCATAAACGCGCCCGGGTCACCTTCATCGCCATTGCAGATGACATAATGCACGTCCGACGGCACATTGCGACAGGTACGCCATTTTTTTCCCGCCGAAAATCCGCCACCGCCACGGCCACGTAGTTCCGATTTGGTAATTTCATCGATCACCTGATCCGGTGTCATCGTCGTGAGTGCTCTAGCAAGCGCCTTGTAGCCGTCAACGGCAATGTACTCTCTGATATCAAAGGGCGCGATCTTGCCCAGGTTGCGCAAGGCAATACGGCGTTGATGCGAGAAGAAGGGCACATCCGGATACTTCTCGATTTTGCGGCCATCCTTAGGATTCGTAAAGAGGAATTTCTCGATTACTTCATCGTTCTCGATCGACTTCTCAATTATGGACTCGATATCTTTCGGTTTAACTTTGGTGTAGAACGTGCCTTGCGGTTCGATCACTACCAATGGTCCTTGCTCGCAAAATCCGTGGCAGCCGGTCTTTTTGACCGCTTCCACGGTGAAGTCCTTGACTTTGCGGCGGCTCAGACATTCCGCAAAGGCGTCAACGATCTTCTGTGCGCCGTTAGCGAGACAACCGGTTCCGCAGCAAACAATGACCATTTTTTTATGCTTGTCGGCGGTTTTCTTGTATTCCGCGGCAAGTTGCTCAAGTTGTCTTGTAGTCGCTATTATCATATCAGTTTTTCACCAGCCGCGTGGCGTTACTCACGGAGACTCCGCCATGATACTTGTCGTTGACGATCACGACTGGCGCCATGGCGCACGCGCCGACACAGGCGACTACTTCGATTGAAAACTTCATGTCCTCGGTGGTTTGCCCGGCTCTGATTCCCAGATGATGCTCGATCTGTTCCTTGATCAGCGCGGCGCCGCGAATATGGCACGCAGTACCGACACATATCCGCACGACCCTCTCGCCTTTGGGATTGAGACTGAACGCGTTATAGAACGTGGCCACCGAGAAAACCTTGCTCAGTTTGACGTCAAGCGCCTGGGCGGTCTGAAGCAGTGCTTCACACGGAAGGTAACGATACTCCCGTTGGATGTCCTGCAAGACCATAATCAATGAGGAAGGATCCTTCGGGTGACGAGAGAATATGTCGGGTAGTTTATCGAAGTTGTGCGTCACACCAGGCTAACCTTTCTCATCGCCTCACCC
>JAPLUP010000023.1 GCA_026397575.1 Candidatus Zixiibacteriota bacterium | reverse complement strand
GATAGTATGCGACTTGACCTAACCCTGAGAATGACGCAAAAGCTGGCGCCGCAGCTAATTCAATCTTTGAAAATGCTGCAGATGCCGGTTCAAAAATTGGAGCAGGTGTTGCGGCATGAGCTTGCCGTCAATCCACTTCTGGAAGAAATCGAAACCGAAGAACCCGAACAGGAGTCTACCCAGGAAACCGAGTTGGTCTCCGAGCCGGATAGCCGCAAAGAAGAAGAGACTGTGGATTGGGAGGATTACCTCCGCGACGATGGCGAGTATGATGTCAGGGAATACAAGAGTGAGAGCAAAGAGCTTCCGGAGTTTGGTGTTGCCAGCGAGAAGTCGCTTTACGAGTATCTTCTTGAACAGCTTAGCTACTTGAAACTCACGGGTGAAGACATCGAAATTGCGGAGTTCATTATCGGCAACATTGACGAGTCGGGTCTTCTGTCCTGCTCGGTCGAGGAACTGGCCGAGACGCTGAAAGCCACGCCGGAACGTGTTGAACGCATTCTGATGAAGATTCAGCGTTTTGATCCGCCGGGTGTGGCCGCCCGTGATCTGAAGGAATCCCTGATGTTGCAGTTGCGCGAACGGGGAATTGACAACAATCTTGCCTATCGGATCGTAGATGAACAACTGGAGACGCTTGATCGCAAGAGCCATCTTCAGATCGCGAAAACGCTTGGCGTGACCGTGGAGCGGGTACAAGAAGCGATGGACATTATCAAGACGCTGTCACCGCATCCGGCGTATGGACGATTTGCGCGTGCCGCATCGGCGGTGATACCCGATCTGATCATTGAAAAGATCGGGGAAGAATACGTCATCTCACACAATGATCGCAATGTCCCGCAGTTGCGCGTCAACGCCGGCTACAAGGAACTGCTCAAACGCGGTAACACTACCCCCAAAGAGACCAAGCAGTATGTACGCGAAAAGCTGGAGCAAGCGCGCTGGCTGCTGAATGCGATCAACCAGAGACGCAACACGATGATTCGTGTTATGCAGGCGGTCGTGCACAAACAGATCGAATGGTTTGAAAAAGGCGTTGAACATCTGCGGCCGTTGACAATGGAGAAAATCGCCGACATCGTGGAGATGAACGTCGCGACTATTTCGCGTGTTTCGAGTGACAAGTATGTGCAAACGCCACACGGCGTTTTTGAGATAAAGTACTTCTTCAATTCCGGCGTCAACACCGAGCATGGCGAGCAACTCGCCAAGCGGACGGTTAAACAAGAGATTGAGAAGATAATCGCCTCCGAGGATATGGGCAAGCCGTTGTCGGATCAAGAAATCTTCAAACTGCTGAAGCAGCAGGAGATTAGTATTGCGCGCCGGACAGTAACGAAGTACCGTGAAGAGTTGAGGATATTGCCCGCCCGGTTCCGCCGGCGGACTACGACATAGGGCTGGAACAGCCTTTACCTCTTTTGCCATTGGATGGTGAGGAATGTGTGTTCCTCATGAAGCGCAAATGAGTTGTTGGATCAAACATCAGGTAAGCTATACCTTCCTCAATCCCAAACCCAACGGGGGCGAAAACCATGGAGGGGATCGCGCCTGTGTGGGCGTAAGCAAACCGACTTGAAAGGAGTCGTTATGAAGATCAAAGTAACCGGCCGTCGGATCGAGCTTTCTGAAGACATCAAGGGTCGAGCGACTACGGAGATTGAGAAACTGGACAGGTTCTTCGACAACATCATCTCGGCGAGTTTGGTGCTGACCCAGGATAAGCACCGTTTTGACGGCGAACTGACAATGAACGTATCCCGCTCCAATTTGGTGGCGAAGGCCTCCACTGAAGATATGTTTGCAACGATCGAAGAGGTGACCGACAAGATGGCATCGCAACTCAAGAAGCATAAAGAGAAGATCAAGGATCGCAAACAAAAGGTCGTCGCCGCTAAGAAGGCGAAGGTTGAACTTACGACCGCCGTCGATGAAGTGGAACTCTGAGAATCGGACTGAATCATGCCGTCGCTGACCGTTGATAAGCTATACAAAGAACGCCGTGAGCTTCTGGATCTTACGCTACTGGCGGGCGCCGACGGTATGTCGCGTCCGATCCAGACGAATGAAATCTTTCGCCCCGGTTTGGCGCTCACCGGTTACACCGAACGCTTTGCCCACAAGAGGGTGCAGGTGCTTGGTGAAACGGAGATGAGTTATCTTCAGTCGCTTACCAGCGAACAACGGATCGCCACACTCACCAGAATGATGGCATTCGAGATGCCGATGATGGTTGCCAGCAAGGGGCTCGTGCCGCCGCGTGAGTTATTGGATATCTGTAACAAAACCAAACTGCCGTTGCTTTCGACGCGCTTTTCGACCACGGAATTGATCAACCGCATGTCGCTGTTTCTTGACAATTTCTTTGCACCGTCGGTCACCAAACACGGCACGCTGGTTGACGTCTACGGTGTCGGATTGCTCTACACCGGCAAGTCGGGTATCGGTAAGTCGGAGTGCGCGCTTGATCTGGTTGAACGCGGTCATCGGCTGGTGGCGGACGATATGGTCAAACTGACGAAAAGGACGCAGACGACGATACTCGGCGCTTCCAATGAGTTGCTCGGACACCACATGGAAGTTCGCGGCATCGGCATTATCGATATCGAGAAGCTGTTTGGTATCCGTGCGATCCGTCTGCAAAAACGGGTTGAAGTTGAAGTGCGGCTGACGTACTGGGAAGGCAGCGCTGAATACGAGCGTCTGGGGCTGGAAGATCGCTACACTACGATTCTTGGCGTCGAGATTCCGGTGGTCGTGATTCCGATCTCTCCGGGGAAGAACATCACGGTGATTTCGGAAGTCATTGCGATGAACCATATGCTCAAAGTCTATGGCGAGAACGCGGCGGTCGAATTGTCAAAACGTCTTTCAGAACGGCTGCATCGTCAGACGGTGACTTCAGACTATCTGGAGTCCGACTTCGAGTAATTCGCAACTAAAATAGCAGGCAATTACGCGCCGTCAGGAGATCTCTGACGGCGCTTTGTTTTGGGTCAAGGGAAGCAGGTCGCGACTAAAGTCGCTCCTACAAGCCACGTCGGCAAATCTTGTCAAATGGCTGTAGGAGCGACTTTAGTCGCGACATCTTTGACAACAACGGTCTTTCGATACCTCGATATCACGAGAGAGCAGTCAGCGCTGGGTCCGTCGGTAGAGTTGATGGCACGGGTTATCCGCCGCTCCCGGAAAAGGGACCATTTCGTATCGCGCTGCAAAATCGGGTGCGGTCACAATGGGAAGTGCAGT
>JAPLUP010000269.1 GCA_026397575.1 Candidatus Zixiibacteriota bacterium | reverse complement strand
AAACTTGTCTGAAATCTGACTGACATAAACCATCTGATGTAAAGGTCTAAATGCAAGTTCAACTGCGATTGGCAAATTCTCAATAGGCGGTGGTTGAATCGATTCAAAGCGCGAAGTACGCTAACGAATTCGCGTTCGCCGATGCGAACCTTTGTTAGAAGCAATCACTCACCCACGATCGGCCAGTGAAGTATGTTAGACCCAATACTGCTCTTGCTCTTCTCGCTCTAAGTATAAGAGAACTGCCAGATTTTGTCAACTCTTTTTTTGCCTTTCTTCCAAGTGCAAACGCGTCTAAGGCACTGAAAGGATTTGCTTTCTACCTCCCAAAGGGATACTATGTGAAATATGCTATCATTGCGAGTTATCGTCGTAGACGATGAAAAGAATCAGCGGGAAATGCTCGCTGGTTTCCTGAATCTGAAAGGCTACTCGGTGTCAACTGCAGACTCGGCCGAGTCTGCGCTCGAACTGCTTGGTCGCAAGGCGTTCGAAATTGGCCTTTTCGACATGAAAATGTCGGGTGAAAGTGGTCTTGATTTGCTGAAAAAGGCCAAAGACAGATACCCTGAGTTGCAAGTCATTATGATTACTGCGTTTGGCACGGTTGAGACCGCAGTCGAAGCGATGCGAGCCGGAGCCTACAACTACTTGTGCAAGCCCATCAACCTTGAGGAGCTTCTGGAGTTGATCAAGACGGCGGGAGAGCGACACTTTCTCCTTGCCGAGAACCGGATTCTCAGGGAGCGCTTGGAAGAGTTGGAAGTCAAAGAGATCGTGGGCGTGTCTGCCAAGTTGAAACAGACCCTCTCTGAAATTGCCAGAGTCGCCCCTACAGATACAACGGTGCTAATCACAGGGGAGTCAGGCACTGGCAAGGAACTGGTGGCTCGCACCATCCACCGCCTTTCACCTCGCGCAGTCGGACGATTTGTGGCGGTAAACTGCGCTGCGATACCCGAAACCCTGCTTGAATCCGAATTGCTCGGGCATGAGAAGGGGGCCTTCACCGGCGCTGACCGGAGGCGCATTGGCAGGTTTGAACTGGCAATTGGCGGAACGATCTTCTTAGATGAAATCGGCGAACTGCCAGCCGCAATTCAGATCAAACTTCTGCGGATTCTTGAAGAGAGGCGTTTTGAGCGTCTGGGTGGTGAAGAGGAGGTCTTCGCCGATGCACGGGTCATTGCCGCCACCAACCGCAACCTGGCTGCCGATGTAGAGCAGGGGCGTTTTCGGGAGGATTTGTTCTATCGTATCAACGTGGTCAATATTGACATACCACCTTTGCGGGAGCGCCGCGAAGATGTGATGCCGCTAATTAACTATTTCTTACAGCAGACCTCGGCTCGACTAAACCGCCCGACCAAAGGTATTTCCGTTGCCGCTAAGGATCTTTTGCTGGCGCAAGACTGGCCGGGAAACGTCCGAGAACTCGCCAATGCCGTCGAACGGGCAATCGTGCTTTCGCGATCTGACATCCTGGATGTGGATGATTTTCCGCAACTGCGCCCGCTGGTGCGCAAAACGGAGACTGAGGCGCCGGGAAGCGGTACTTTGCTGCGTGACTTGGAGAAACAGCATATCGAAAAGATATTGGCTTCGACAGCCTACAGCCTCCAGCAGGCGGCGGAACTGCTCGGCATTCATCGCAACACTTTGCGGCAGAAAATCAAAGAGTATAAGATTACCAAGGCTCCCCACTAAGCTGCGGCGCTACCAGACTCCCGGCAGCGCCCACCGTTTTTTCAACAAGCCGGTGTCTGCCAGGCGTAGCTGTTGTGAGGAAGTTTTGTAGGAAGGCCGGAGAGAAGCCTGGAGGTGAGACAGAGAGTGATGCCGAATACATATTCCGTGACCCCCGACAGTTACCGATCCCTGTCCGACGAAGACTTGACCGCCCGCATACGCGCTCGCAAGGCTGAGTTGGGAAGTCGTGTAGTGATCCTGACTCACCATTACCAGCGTCGTGCCGTGGTTGCTCTCGGGGATCATCAGGGCGACTCTTATGCACTCTGCAAAATCGGAGCCAAGGCCTCAGCTGCGTATATCGTTTTCTGTGGTGTACATTTTATGGCTGAGTCGGCGGTCATTCTCGCCCGTCGAGACCAGAAGGTCTTCTTGCCCAACGCATTGGCTGGTTGTCCGATGGCGGACATGGCTGCGATAGACTCGGTCTATGGCGCTTGGGA
>JAPLUP010000689.1 GCA_026397575.1 Candidatus Zixiibacteriota bacterium | reverse complement strand
ACTAGCGGCTGACGGAGAAGTTGATGAAATGCGAGGAATCAAGGGCTATGTTGGCGGGGAGTACAAGCTTGTGGAGCAAGCATCGTTGCGAGCGGGACTGTCACACGGCAAACCGGCATTCGGCATCGGCTTCAAGGTGCCGGTGGGCAAGATTATGCCATCGATCGACATTGCCGTGGAACAAGCGCAAAACCTCGGTGGCTGGGAATCGATATTCGGTTTCTCGTTAGGATTTTGAAGCAGGTTCAAATGAAGTGGTCCAAAAAGACATTTGCCATGCTGGTTACTCTGGTTCTGTTGTCAGCGGTAAGGGTATCAGCGGCGGATTCCGGCAAGACGGGCTTCAACTTTCTGAAAGTCTCGCCGGGTGCGCGTAATGCGGGCATGGGTGATATCGGCGTGGCGGTGACGTCGAATCTGTATGGCGTCTATTTCAACCCTGCGGTGATCGCAGACATCAAGGAAACCTGGGTTGGCTTTATGCATCATGAGAACATCTTTGACTCGCGTCGTGAATTCGTGGGGGTAGCAACACCGCTGTTAGGTGGAGCGCTATCTTTAGGTTTCGACTATTTCAAGATTGGTTCCATTGAGAGCCGACAGGGACCAACCGAGCAGCCTTTGGGGACTTTTGACGCGCGTGATATTCTCGTCTATGGTGCGGTTGCCGTGCCGGTGTCGGAGCGCCTGTCTATAGGTGGCACGGTCAAGTATGCAGCCGAGCGGATTGAGTCACAGACAGCGAGCGCCCTGCTTGTTGACTTGGGTGCGCGATTCCGGCCGGTGGAGAAAGTGTCTCTTGGATTCGTTGGCAGAAACATTGGCAGCAGTCCCAAGTTTGTGACGGAGAAATTTGACGTGCCGGTCACGATCGCCGGTGGTATTGATCTTGAGGTCAAGAACATGACCGCCGGTGTCGAAGTGTCGAAGCCGAAGAATGATGATGTCAAGGTGAACCTCGGACTGGAACGCTACATCATGGAATTCGTGTCTTTGCGGGCTGGATACAAGTTTGGCTATGACGAAGAAAACATGGCTTTTGGAGTTGGTTTCGCAAAATCGATCTGGCGTGTGGACTACGCTTTCGTACCGTTCAAGTCGGGACTCGGCACCAACCACCGCTTTGCGTTGACTGTACAATTCAAGTAATCGATAGAGGAGACAAAGTATGGCGAAGTACAGAATCGCCTGGTTACCGGGTGACGGTGTTGGTGTGGACGTGATGAATGCCACCAAGATCGTGCTGGACAAGATCAAGTTGGACGCGGAGTACATCCATGGCGACATCGGCTGGGAATTCTGGTGCAAAGAGGGCAACCCGCTTCCGGACCGAACGGGCAAGCTGTTGAAGGAGACGGACTGCGCGTTGTTCGGCGCGATCACTTCGAAGCCGAAGGAGGAAGCGCAAGCGGAGTTAGTTCCGGCGCTCAAGGACAAAGGGCTGACGTACGCATCGCCAATAGTGCGGCTGCGCCAGGAGTATGACTTGCGCACGAACAAACGTCCCTGTAAGGCGTATGAGGGCAATCCGCTGAATTATCGCGAAAACATCGATATCACCGTTTTCCGTGAGAATACGGAAGACCTCTATGCCGGTGTTGAGTTCTACCCGTTGCCCAAGAAATTGTCGGCGACCATGGCGGAACTGCACAAGAAAGCAAAGCGATTTGCCGAGATG
>JAPLUP010000173.1 GCA_026397575.1 Candidatus Zixiibacteriota bacterium | reverse complement strand
AATCAGGGTACGGGAGGAATCAACTATGTACCCCCGTACATTGTCGCGAATGATTCAACGATCTCAGACGAGAATTTCGTTTATTTTGGTGATCCATACGAGCTTGATCCCAACGGTTCCTATCCGACCGATCGCGGTGTGGATATGGTAATTTCGCGCTGGCCGGTCAAGACGACGGCCGAGTTTTTGACGGTGGCACAAAAGATGAAAAACTACGACGCGGCGGGCAATAATGGTTCGTGGCGTAACCTGATAACGCTGATTGCGGACGATCAGAATCATTATGAAAACGGCGTCTGGGTTCATAATGAGATTCAGCACACATATGATTCCGAGAATTTGGCCAACGGGAGCATTCCGCCGAAGTTTGATCTCAACAAAATATATGGTATCGATTATCCTTATGTCGGCAGCGAAAAACCGGCTGCCCGTGAGGCGATCATCCGTTCGGTTAACAACGGCACGCTACTGGTCAACTTTGTCGGGCACGGCAGCCCGAATCTATGGGCGGACGAAAGAATGTTCCGGCGGATACAGGACATCCCGCGTCTACAGAATTCAGACCGCCTGCCGCTAATTTTCAATGCTTCCTGTTCTATCGGTTTCTTTGATGACCCGTTGTCGGAGGGCATGGGGGAGGAATTCCTGCGCTATGCCGCCGGTGGCGCTGTAGGAACGGTCTCAGCGACTCGCTTGGTTTACTCACGGCCGAACTTTTTGTTTAATGAAGCGGCTTTCGGGCAGCTTTTCTCGGACCAGAATTACACCATCGCCGAGGCAGTGTTTGTCGCCAAGCTACTGCGGCAGGGAAGCTGGGATGCGCGCGACAACGACCGCAAGTATATCTACCTTGGTGACCCGCTGACCCGACTCGGCGTGGCGCCCGACAAGATCAATTTCGTAACCTTCCAGCCGGATTCCCTGGTGGCGCTGACCGTAACCGAGCTATCGGGACAGGTGGAGGATAAAGACGGTGCGTTGCAGAGCAACTTCAGCGGCAACGCAAGTGTGAGTGTATTCGACAATGAGAGGACGCGTGATTTCCCGTCTCTCTATGTCAGCTATAAACAATATGGCCCGGAAATCTATCGTGGAAAGGTTGAAGTGACCAACGGTCGCTTCAATCTCAAGTTCGTGGTTCCCAAGGATATTAGTTACGGAGGCAAGCGCGCGCGCATTAGCAGCTATGCTTTGTCGAGCGCCGGCGGCGCCTCGGGTTATCTGTTTCCGATCACGATCGGCAGCATGAACAAAGATGTCACTGACACGACCGGACCCAATCTGGCGGTCTATCTTGCTGATGATCCCGCCAAGGGTGACGGTGCGCAGGTTTCGCAGAATGCCAGAGTGACGATGGAATTATTCGACTCACTGGGAATCAATTTGAGCGGCGATATCGGACACGCGATTGAAGTGGTCATTGACGATAGTCGTGAGATGACTTTCGCCTTGACCGACAGTTTCGCGTACGATGCGGGGAGCTATCAACGAGGCAAGGCGACAATGACTCTGCCGCAATTGACGCCGGGGGAGCACCGATTGAGGGTCAAAGCGTGGGATTCGGCGAACAATTCCAGCCAGAAGGAATTGGCATTCAAAGTGAGCAGCACGAGCGGTTTGGAGATCACGCAGCTTCTCTGCTACCCGAATCCGGTTGCCGATAAATGCCAGTTTGCCTACATTCTCTCCGAAGAGGCGACCGACGTAAATCTGAAGATATTCACTGTCTCCGGTTTGGAGATAATGTCAATAGATGACTTGCCACATAGCAGCGGTTATCACGATGATGTGCGGTGGGACGCGCGCGATGCTGATGGCGATTTGATTGCCAACGGTATTTACATCTTCCAGTTGTCCGCTCAGTCGGCTAACAGTA
This sequence comes from Candidatus Zixiibacteriota bacterium, assembly GCA_026397575.1. Classification (GTDB taxonomy): domain Bacteria; phylum Zixibacteria; class MSB-5A5; order CAIYYT01; family CAIYYT01; genus CAIYYT01. Next base: position 9,445 of record JAPLUP010000173.1, on the reverse strand, counting down.
CAGGTAGCAAGAGGGTTGCATCCGCCGGTAAGCTTATGGTAATGAAGTAGATTGTATATGCTTTACCTTTATAAAGGAGTCTTGAGAATGAGACGATTCTTGGTTTTAATGCTGATAGCCAGCTTGTGGGGAGGATTCCTCGCGTCCGAGGCGCAGTCTGCGGTCAGCGATGCGGCAGTATTGTTTCTGCGCATTGCTCCGAACGCGCGTGCCGCGGGTATGGGAGAAGCTTTTGTTGCCATCGCAGACGATGCCTCCACGAGCCACTGGAATCCGGCCGGTCTGGGTGAATACCCGCTGGCGCACAACTGGTATCAGTTTAAGCTGACAGACGACGCACATCTTCGAGAGCTCGCTGGGCAAGCCCTGAAGGGGAAACTGGCGGCGAACTTCTTCGAGAAGTTTGCATCGTGGCAGATTAAGGGCAATGAGATCAGCCGATTTGTGGACAGCGCCTGGGTGTCTTCAGAGAAGATCAATATCGATACAACCCGAACGGTCCTGGCAAACCTATCGCGGATGGCATTCAGCGCCGACAAAGAGAAATTCAAATTGGCAGTGCGGTTGGTCTGTTTGGCCAACACCGGTGTTGCGTTTGATGATATCAATAGTCTGCGTCTCCAGTTGCTAGCGACTTACGGAAAAGATGTACAGGCAGGCGAGAAGATCAACGCCATGTTCGAGAAGATGGTGATTTTCTGGCAGGATCTGCGTTTCAAAACGGACGCATTTCCGGCGGTTGCAGAGAAGGTTGCAGGCGCCATCGCCGACAAAGCCATCACTGCTGAGGGACTGAGCGATATTGAGACGACCATTGCCGGTTGCGAGACGATCTCGCGATCACAACAGATACGGGTACCGTACTCCGTGCTGCTGACGATTTGGCAGGGTTGGGAAGTGCCATGGGAGCAGAACATCGACAAGATCGCGGTCATGGAGAATGGCATTCCGAACGACAACTTTACGCATTACGACGTCTGGGCGGTCACGAATTTCGGACTGATGCGTTTCGACGGTGTGAGTTGGCAGGATGGTGATAACATCGAGCCACGCAAGGGAGACAAGCTGAGTGATATCATCTCGCGCGCTCTGGGCACGGCGGATGAGAATGTCATAAAGTCACGGTTGGAGATCGTCGCTCGCGCCAACAATGCGATTTCCAAAGAGCGATTGCTGGAGATCAGAGCGCAGGTGGAGGGGGCGCTGCCCGCTGAGTTTGAAAGTCGAAAAGAGGTCATCAATAATCTCGACAAGCTGGAAGAGGCGTGGCTCAACTGCCGGCTCAATCAGCAGAAGCTTGATTTGTTCACCAGCACTTTTCAGAAGGCCTACAGCGATTCGCAGTTGACGGCTACGGAGACCGAACGTCTGCTGTTCGCGCTGGAGAAATCGGCGACCGATCAACTTCCCCGCGTGATTCGTTTCCCCTTCCGTGCGGTATTCACCGGCGCGATCAACGATATCGCCGTTGATCGCAAGACGCTCTATGTGGCCACCGGAAGCGGCCTCTATCGATACAATGGCAGAAAACACGGGCACGGACTCGACAGGAGCGGTCTGGTGCGTGAAGGCACCGAAGCGGGAGCAATTGTGGCTGGGAACCGACGACGGAGTCAAGGTTCTGAGGGACGGCAAGTGGAAGACATACGGAGCTGCCGAAGGAATTAACCTTACTCCGATCAAGAACCTCTTTGTCTAGAACGACAAAGTTGCTTGGGCGGCATCGGATCAAGATCTGTATCGTTTTGAAGGTACCACCTGGTCGGACTCGTTCACGTGCGTATCGGCGGTCGCTGATTCGGCGGTATCGGTTTTCAGCAAAGCCTATGGTAATATCGACCCGGACAGAATCAGAGCCGCGATTCCCTTGCAGCAAATGGCGCATCTCGAAATGGAGGGAAGTCTTAAGGCGGGGACGGAGATCAGAATCCCGTTTGAACCTATATTCGAAGGCAATATCACGGCGTTGGCGATGGACAACGACAACAACCTCTGGGTGGGCACAACATTAGGTGTCAAGCGTTTTGACGGCAAGGCGTGGACTAGTTACGGCTACAAAGCGATCAAAATCGAAAAAGAAACGACTCTGGAGCAGTTCGCCAAAGAATATCTGAAGACGGAAGACCCCGATCGGATCGGGTCGTTTGTCAGCCTCATCAAGAAGAAAAACACGATACGGGAAGATCCGATGCCCGCGGGCAAGATCATCTATGTGTACGCCAATCCCGCCGGTAGTCCGATCAATGCGCTCTACGATCAGGGGGGGAAGATATACTTGGCGTCTCTCTACGGAACCTTCTCGTACTCCGGCGGTCGTTGGGAACGCTACTACCACGAGGGTTTGAATCGCACCAGCACTAAGGATATCGTCGGCGAGGCCGGCGAGATCTGGTTTGCCACCGCCGACCGTGTGATCATTTACGCCCACGCCAAGAAGGAGCTTAGCTTCACACATGCCAACTGGTTGCCCGAGTTGACGTCCGATCTCTACTACGAGTTTCTGGGTTACGTCCATCCAGTCGGCTCCATGGGTACGCTGGGCGCGAATTTTACTTTCCTGACATACGGCATAATTTCGACCACCGGTGAGGCTTCACCCGATGTGACCGGCACGATCAATCCGTTTGAAGCGGCGTTTACGTTATCCTACGGAACCCGCGCATCAAGAAATCTGGCAGTCGGATTGTCGGCAAAAGTGATATACAGCCGCCTATCGACTGTCGGGGCCGGCAAGGAGGTTGGTAGCGGCCAAGCAACTTCGTTTGCTGCGGAGGGGGGTATTCTCTATAGTCTGAGCAGGAAACTGCGTCTGGGCATGGTCATGACCAATTTGGGTCCCAACCTGTCTTATATCGACGCCGCACAGTCTGACCCGCTGCCGCGCAATCTGGCAATCGGGTTCGCCTATCGGCTGGTCGATTCGCCATACAACCGTCTGACATTAGTGGGCGAAATCAACAAGCTAATGACTTCGCTTGGCGACGGCTTTTCGCAGGAACTGAGAGAGGCTGTCGAGAACGTCGGCATGGAATACTGGTACGGATCGCTCTTAGCATTGCGTGCCGGGTACATCTATGATCAGGAAGGGCAGATCAAGACGCCGACACTTGGCGTGGGCTTGCAGTACAAAGGCAAGTATCGGTTGGATTTCGCTTATATTCCTTCGTCGAAGACTACACCGCTGGCAAACACGCTGAGAACCTCTCTGACGGTGAGAATGTAAGCTGTGAAGACGTTGTCTCGTATAATCCTGCTGATAATTCTGGCGTTTTGGTCGCTGTCGGCGCCAGTGGACGCCAAGATGCTGGAGATCAAAGGTAAGTTCCCTGCCAGCACACAGTCGAAACGGGGTCTCGCCGATGATGTGAGCAGCCGAAACATCCTCGGTCTCGATCATTCGGGGAAGTACGGGATGCCGCTACAGGCGCTGTCCTCGGCCGATCCGGTAGTCATCAGAGTCCTGGCGATCCGAGTCAACTTTAGGTGGGAAGTCACAGACGATCCGCAGACAACAGGTCGCGGCACGTTTGACCTGCGCCTCAAGGCGGTGTTCGAAGCGGAGGAGAAACATCTGATTGATCCGGCGCCGCACAACCGCACTTATTTTGAGAAACATATGGAAGCACTGGCGGCTTACTACAAAGTCGTGTCAAATGGTCGTCTGGCGCTGACCTTTGATGTCTATCCGCGTGAAGCTGACTCGGCATATCAGCTTGATAGTGCAATGTCATATTATGGACTGCAGTCACCCGAATTCGGTCTGGGTCAGTTTGTATTTGACGCCCTGCATAAGGCCGACGGCGATTCGACACTGACGCTGTACAATGCCGGCAAGGACGTCTACGATGCCTACATGATCTTTCATGCCGGGTCAGACCAACAAAACAACATGACGGGTTTTGGGCAGGATACTCCGGGGGACTTGTACACGGGATTTGTCAAACTTGGAGTACCGTTTCTTCTGGAAAGCGGCCAGGTACGAATCAGCGACGCGGTGGTTATGCCGGAGTCGCCGTCACAGGATGGTCGTGTGACAGCGCTGAACGCAGTGATGGGGCACGAATTCGGACATCAACTTGGTCTGGTCGATCTTTATGATACCCGCACGGGGATGACACAAGTCGGTGATTTCTCACTGATGGATTACAACGGCTTCGGCGTTAATATCAACCTTGGCGAAACGGTGCCAGTGTTGGTGCAGGGCGTGATGCCGATTTTCCCCGATGCCTGGTCACGCGCGTATCTTGGATTTGTCGATCTCGTGGAAGTAACTTCGGCAAATAACATCAAGGTTTTGGCTGCGGAACTCGACACCAATTTCAACCAGGTCTTGATGGTTCCGATCAACGCGGATGAGTATTTTCTGGTCGAAAATCGTCGCACCGATATTGATGGTGACGGTGTCACCAATCTCAAGGCCGACAGTCTAACCGACGTCATCATGGGCCCGCTCTCGGCGAGTAACAACCGTGAATATGATTTTCTAATTCCCGGTTCAGGGATGGTGATCTGGCATATTGACGAACTGGTAGCGCGACTTGACTACAACGGGGACGGTATCAACAATTTCGATCAGAATCAACTGCAACTGTGGAACTTCGCCAGCGATTCTCGCAAGTGGGACAATCATCATCGTTTCCTGTCGCTGGTGGAGGCGGATGGCATTGTTGATTTCGGCGGTTACTATTACTCAGGCTATGGCAAGCAGGGTGACCTTTTCGACATTAACGGCAACGCGACCTTTGGGCCCAACACGAATCCACCGACAATTGCCAACAACAACGCCTATACCGGTATCACGATCGGCGATATTTCGGCAGCTCTTTTGGTTATGACATGCGATGTGAAGATTGAAGGCCATTTGGCTGGTTGGCCGAATCAGATTTTCATCAACTCTTTGCCGCTAACCACCGCCGATCTCAACGGCGATGACAAGGATGAGATTCTGACTTCCGCCGGGCCGTTTTTGCTCGCGTACAAGTTCGACGGCACGCCGTTATTCAAACCCTATGCGGGGAGCGAAATAGCCGTTGTGCGGGATGTGCTTCACGGATCGGGCCTGGTTTTCGACACTCTGGCCGTTATGGGACGCATAGCGCCGACGCAACACTTTGTGCACAGTCTGGCGGTTGCCGACATCAATGGCGATGGTTTTGAAGAGGTGGTAGGGGTCACCTCGGGGAATACGGTTGTGTGTTTCACGACAGCGACGCTGAGCTATGAAGGGGAGGCGATCAAGCTTTTTGAAAAGCCCCTGGACGGGCCAGCGGCGACTGCGCCGATGATACTCGATTATGATCAGACCATGCCCGGGTTGGAGATACTGGTATACAACGAATTGGGTGAAAGGCTGGTTTTTGACAAAAGCGGAAATCGCCTGTACAAAGAGACATCGAGGTGGCCATTCCGAGCGATGTCGGATTCGCTTCATCAATTCGAACTGATTTCTCCGGCTGAGGGACTGACGGATTCCGCCAAGGCACTGCCTCTGGTTGGTGCAGCGGCCGCTGATTTTGATCGCGATAGGCAGTTTGAAACCGCTGAGGTCTACGCCGATGGCAGACTAAAGATCAACTATACCGACAAGCCTCTGACGGTAAATGTAGGGGGAGCGATTGGGTCGGAAATATCCCTGGGGGATATCAATGATGACGGGTACTTGGAAATACTCTTCTGTGGTGATAACCGCATTTATGCCTACAATTACAACGGAACGCCCGTGAGCAATTTCCCGATTATCGTCAATCGTGTGATTCCGACCGGAATCATCGAAAGTAGTCCGGCGCTGGCGGATGTTGATGGTGACGGGAAAATGGAAGTCTTCGTGGGAACTCACAACGGCGAGTTGGCCGGATTCAACCTTAACGGTGACCGGCTGGACAACTTCCCCAAATCAACGGGAGGATCGATCAGTGCGCCGGTCGTATTCGCTCGCGGTGGTTCGACCGCGGCCATTTTTGCGTTGACTGACGGAGGTGGAATCACGGCGTGGGCGATGCCAACGCCAAGCAAGATCGAGTGGAACACAATCTACGGCAGTCCGCGCAATTTCGGAAGTTATGAGCGTCCACTGCCCACACCGCCACGGATTGCGGAAGCTATCGGCTATGTGTATAATTATCCCAATCCCGCGTCCGTCCGGACGACGATCAGGTTTGCCGTGCGGGAGTCGGGAGAAGTGACGATGAAGTTTTTCAACGTTGCGGGTGATCTGGTGTTTGACACGCGCGTTGCGGCAATCGCCGGCACTGATAATGAGCTCCCGTTTGACTGTTCACGACTGGCTTCAGGGGTGTATTTCTGCCAGTTGGAAACGCCATCCGGCGACCGTAAGCACTGTACGGTTGCCATTGTGAAATGAAAGATGCTTTTTTCGGAGGATAAATTCATGTTGAGGTTTTCTCTGATAGTTATGCTCACTCTGGCCTTCTCAGCGTTGGCGTTAGGTTCCTCGCCGCCTGCTTCCGCCAATGAGATAGGGAAGTTCATACAACAGGATGAACTGAAGACTTATCGGCAGCTACAAGAATGGACGGGAGCCAAGTTCGCCGCTTCCGAATTCGAGGACTTTCCGATGACTTCAGACTTGCTGAACACTTCCTACCGTTCTCCGAGCAAGGCGTTTCTGTATTCGATGATGATTCCGGGGGGTGGTCAGCTCTACAACCATTCCACATTCAAAGCGGGTCTATTTATGGCCGTCGAGGTGGCGTCGTGGGCTGACTGGCTTCTTAATCACCAGCAAGGTCAGAAGAAGACTGACGATTACAACAACTTCGCCGATCGTGAGTGGTCAGCAGAGCGTTACACCAATTGGTTGATTGAGACTATTGGTATCGTATCGGATACCGCGGAGTTCATTAGGAATGATTCCACGATGCGCTTTACTCACCATTTACCGGCGACAAAGACTCAACAATACTATGAAATGATCGGGAAATATGATCAGTTTCGCTATGGTTGGAGCGATACCGACTACCTTATTGGCAAAGACAACTCACCGTTGCGGAAGCAATACTTGAGTGATCGTGCCACGGCCAACAGCTACTTCACCAAAGCGAAGACCGGTGCGATCATTGCCATTGCCAATCATCTGCTTTCGGCCTTTAGTTGACATTGCGGGCACGGGTCGTACGATATGAGGGTCACCAGATGCCGAAATTGACATTGAGCTATACGTTTTGACATGAACAGGAAGATAATCATAGCATTTGGTCTCGTGGCTTTCGCCGGAGTTGGGGCGCGCGCCGAGATCATGCTGCCTCCCACGCAGCTTTCGCCGGCGATGATCGCGCAGTCCGAACCGCAGAAGCCGCCGTCTTCGGGGTTTTCTGAAGTGCAACAGGGCAAGGAACGGACATTCAAAAATCCGTGGCGGGCGTTCTTGATGTCGGCCGTGCTGCCGGGCGCAGGTGAGCGTTATGCCGGAGCAGGCCTCAAGTCGAAAGTGTTTTTCGTTTCCGAGGTCGGTCTCTGGTCGGCGCTAATCTCCTTTCGTCATCTGGGCAACTGGCGGAAAGATGAGTACCGATTGCAGGCTGCGACCGCTGCCAGTGCGGATGTTGCCGGGAAAGACGACCGTTATTTTGACGTACTCGGGTTTTATGACAGCCGCGAGGATTACAACAAAGTTGCGGGAGCTTACGACCACACACGAGTCTATTATCCCGACACCGAGTCATACTTCTGGAAGTGGGAGTCCACGGACGCCAGAATAAAGTACCGCGATCTCAAGAACGACAGCAAATCATACTATCGCAAAGCCAATTTTTCACTGGGTCTGATCCTCGCCAACCACCTGATCTCAGCTGCTGATGCCTACTGGAGCGCGAAGCGTTTCAACCGTCATGTGGAATCGGGTTTTTCGGGGGTCGATCTGCAACTGTTGCCGCAAGGTGGCTGGCAAGTCAGCCTTTCTGCGAGGTTCTGATATGTTGCGGTCGGCCTGGAAAACGTCACTCGTTCTGGGATTGGCGTTGATGCTCGGTGGCTGTACGCCGGTTCCGCGACCGGAGATAGTCAGCAAACCAACGCCGCGACAGATTCAATACGTCGGCGAGATAAACGGAAGGCTGGGGAGCGACAGACTTTCAGCGCCAGTGGCGATCACCTTCGACCAGTCGAATAACCTCTATATAGTTGATCAAGGGAACAACCGTATCGTCAAGATTGGTCCCGACTATCAATTCATCCACGAGAACGGCGGATTCGGACTCGGGTTGAACGGACTCAGTCGTCCCAGCGATATCGCCTCCGATGGCGGAATCAATTTCTTCATCCTCGATCAGGGCAACAGCCGCATCATCCGCTCCGACTACGATCTGGTTTTTGCGGACGAAATTCGATTTAACAGCAACGCCGATCTACAGGCGCTCGGAAAGATTACGGCGATCGGCTATGCGCGCACAGGACGGATGTATCTGGTCGATCCCGACAATCTCAAGGTGATCGTGCTCGACAAGGACCACAAGATAGAACAGGAGCTTTTCCCTGCCGGCGGATTCTCGCGCTGTGGTGCAATCACAGTGACCAACGATGGTGATGTTTTCGTGTATGACCGCGGTGATAACTCTCTCAACGAATTCGATACCTTTGGCAATTCCGGCGACAGAATCGTACTGGACGGTGTGGAGGCGATCGGCGGATTTGCGATTTATGATCACGAGATCGTCGCCACGGACAGAGTACGAAATGAAATCGTGATGTTTGACTGGTCCGGAGCACGTGTGGCCGCGTTTGGCAGCATCGGAAGCGGTCCGCAAAATCTCAATGCTCCGACGGGATTAGCATGGCGAGCCGATGGCAAACTGTTCGTGTGTGATACGGGAAATAACCGTATCATGATCTATGAACTTGCGGCAAAATGATGCCTTTGCGATTGTTCCAGGGGTTTTGCTTTTCCTCTGGTTTCCTCTCTTTCAATTATCTTCGATAGCAACCGCAGCCGATCAACAGAATTCGCGCGGGCGCATATTCATCATTACCAAGGTTGCACGAGTATCTGACAGAAGCTTGATCAATGCGGTCGGCAGTGATACCGCGTTTTTCCTGATATGCGGTGCGGACACGTTACAGCGTGGGCGTGATTTTGTCGTCGGCGATAGTGTCATCACGTTTTGTATCGCCAGTCCCGACTGTGACACGGTTCAGATCGTGCGCTGGCGCGATTACGATTTGGTTGGGAGACGCTACGCGCTGCATGAGTTCGAGTCAAGCTCCGGGGGGGAAGTGCCGGATTTGGCGGTACCGTCGCAAACGACACCGGCAAAGTTGCCGACAACATCCTCTAATCTCAAGGTATCCGGTACAAAGTCATTTTTTGCCGACGTCTCTGAGAACGGCAGAACCAATCTTTCACAGGGGTTAGCGCTGACACTTGCCGGAGATATAGGTAATGGGGTAGTTGTCAAAGGCAGTTTTTCGGATCGTGGTCTGCGCGACAGCC
>JAPLUP010000590.1 GCA_026397575.1 Candidatus Zixiibacteriota bacterium | reverse complement strand
ACCTTCTTTGGCAAGGTTGTACTTGACCAATTCAAGGATGTCTTCTTCATCTTCGACGACTAAGATGCTTTCTTTTGGCATACTGTTCTCTTTACGCTCCCACGAAACAGGTTCACAATATAGTAGTTGTACGACACTATCCAAGCACAACCATAACAGTGGCCGATTAGATTGCCGTGATCTTTGTGTTAGGGAATAGTTAGGTAGAGCTTGTGACTTGAAAATCGGCTAACAAATGCGCGGCAACTGCTCACCGGAAAGCATGTCAACGATGCGGGTAGAGCCAATGGTACCGGTCATCAGGACCAGGCCGGCATCTTCGACGGTTGTGCTTCCGATAAGCGCCGATGCTTGGCTGACAGGTTCTTTCCTGAGAATCGCCAGTGCCCGCTCGGCGCTACTCTGCGGCACGAAGGCAACAAAACGACCTTCGTTGGCTACATAAAGCGGATCAAGTCCGAGCAATTCACAGGCGCTGCGCACCGACTCGCAGACGGCAATCGCGGTTTCTTTGATGTGCATGCCCAACCGCGCCTGCTGGGCAACTTCGGTCAGCGCACTGGCCAAACCGCCACGAGTCAGATCGCGCAGACAGTGAACGTCAATGCCACCTGCCAGCAGCTTCTGTACGGCAATGTGCAGCGGCGCGCAATCACTCTTTATCGTCGTCTCGAATTGAAGCCCGGCGCGCTGCGCCATGATGGCCATGCCATGTCGGCCAATATCGCCGGAGAGAATGATCGCATCACCTGGTCGCACGCTGCCGGGGACAATATCCAAACTGTGTTCCACGACACCGATGCCGGCCGTATTGATGAATATGCCGTCACCTTTGCCCCGGTCGACTACTTTCGTGTCTCCAGTGATAATCTGCACGCCAGCTTCGGCAGCCGTCTTCTTGATCGAGTCCATTACGCGTGAGAGCGTCTCAACCGGCAGACCTTCTTCGAGGATCAACCCGAGACTCAGATACAGCGGTCGCGCGCCTGCCATAGCGAGATCATTGACTGTGCCGTTGATTGCCAAGGTGCCAATATCACCCCCGGCAAAAAACAGCGGACTGACAACGTAGGAGTCGGTTGTAAACGCCAGTTTCTGATTGCCGACTAAAAAGACGCTGGCATCATGTCGCGCCTGAAGGTGCAGATTGTCCAACGGCGGGAGAACTACGCTCTCCAATAGCTGGTGCATCAGTTTGCCGCCACCGCCGTGAGCGAGCAGAATCTGTTCGTAGTTTGCAAGAGGTGTCGGGCAGGATAGGGCGAAGTTCTTGTCGTCGGCCATGTCGTGTTCCTTCTATCCCGCGCGCCTGCCGGAGAGGGTGGTGCCACGATAACGATAGTATGCGGCGCAAGCACCCTCGGATGATACCATGGTTGCGCCGAGTGGATGTTCGGGTGTGCAGCGGGTGCCGAATGCCGGGCAATCGTGTGGTTTTTTGATCCCTTGGAGTATCAATCCGCTGATGCATTCGGCCGACTCTTCGATCTTGCGATCCGCGAGACCAAATCGCAATTCGGCATCATACTGACCGTACTCACCGCGCAACGCCAGTCCGCTATTGTTGATTTCGCCGATACCTCGCCATTTGCGCGCAACGACCTCGAACACTTCTTTTATAAGTTTCTGCGCCGGGATATTGCCCTCACGGGTCACTACACGGCTGTATGGATTTTCAACCTCACAACGTCCCTGCTCAAGCTGCGTCACACACATCAAAATTCCCTGCAGGATGTCCACCGGTTCAAAGCCGGTGATGACAATCGGCGTTTTGTACTTCGCGGCAATCGGCTCATACTCATGATAGCCCATGACCGTGCAGACATGTCCCGCCGCCAGAAATCCCTGCACCTGATTGTGCGGTGACCCGAGAATGGCTTCCATCGCCGGAGGAACAAGCACGTGTGATACAAGAAGTGAGAAGTTGCGGACCCCCAGGCGATGCGCTTGATAAACGGCCATACCGTTTGCGGGGGCAGTTGTTTCAAAACCGACGGCGAAGAAGACAACCTGTTTGTCGGGATTTTCGGTCGCCAGTTTCAGTGCATCCAGTGGCGAATAGACGATGCGCACATCGCCACCGGACGCCTTGACTGCTAACAGATCGCGGTGTAAACCGGGAACGCGCAACATGTCGCCGAAGGAGCAGAAGATAACGTCCGGGCTGGATGCTATCTCGATTGCCTTTTCGATCAATTCCACAGCGGTGACACAGACTGGACAGCCGGGGCCATGCACCAGCGTGATCTCAGGGGGCAATAGCTCATCAATGCCGAACCGGACGATGGCGTGAGTCTGGCCACCGCAAATTTCCATGATCGTCCATGGTTTGGTTACCACGGCCTTGATGCGCCCAGCCAGTTCGTGAGCCGCTTTGGCATCGCGGTACTCATCGACAAACTTCAATTCGCTTCTCCGAGTTCGCTGCCAAGCTCTTCCATCTCGCGCAGGTATTCGAATACTTTCTGAGCTTCTTCTTCATCGATGATGTTCAATGCAAAGCCGACGTGGATGATGACATAGTCACCGAGTTTGACTTCGGGGACATAGCAGAGGTTGACCTCTTTGATCACGCCGCCAAAATCAACCTTGCC
>JAPLUP010000317.1 GCA_026397575.1 Candidatus Zixiibacteriota bacterium | reverse complement strand
ACATCGGATATCGCCAAGCGGCTGCTCGATTTTGGTGTGCATGCGCCGACAACTTACTTCCCGCTGATTGTGTCGGAAGCGTTGATGATCGAGCCGACCGAGACGGAGAGCAAACGTTCGCTGGATGAGTTTGTGCGGATCATGTTGCAGATTGCGGATGAGGCCGAAACCAATCCCGACATCGTAAAAAACGCTCCGCAGAACACGCCGGTCGCGCGCCTGGATGAAGCGTTGGCGGCGAGAGAATTGAATGTGAGCTATCAGGGATGATTCAACAGCATAGTAGGACAGGAGTCACTTATTCCTGCCTTTTCTTCTGTGTGGCAGTCAAGTAGGTCAAGCCGCGAAGCGGCTTGACAATCGGCGTCAGGCCTCAAGAAGGCCTGACCTACGAAACTGAATGAAACCTGATACCATTATCTTTTTCAGGACAATTAATCAAGTTCGATTTCGTCGAGGCTGAACCTGAAGCGGCCTGGTTTGGGGCCGGCGCAAAAAGCGATGGCCGTGACTTGGGTGCTATCCATGTTGGGGAAAGCACTAAAGGCGAATGTAAATTGTTGCCACTTGGCGCCGCAGGTAAACGACTGGATAGACGGTATATAGCCCGTGTTCTGGGAATAGAAGAGGACTTCGTATGTCTGACCGTCACCCTTGGCCCAAAAGGTAATTCTCTTTTTCCCAGAGAGATCGGCCGGTGCAAACGGTTTACTGGCCGGGAACATGATGGCGCCGCTCCAAGCATAGGCAACACCAGCGACCACTTCACCGGACAATGCCAGACAATATCGGCTGTTGTCTGCTCCGCCTGTTACTATCTTAAGTTCAACAGTGGACTTGCCTCCCATGATAGCGTCGGTCGACTCTTGCCAACCTAAACCAAAACGGCTGCTGCTTGTGCTATCCTCAAAATCACTGATCAGACCGGCATCCAATCCGGATGGGGGTAAGGGTTTGGGCTGACTGGCGGTGGCTATTCTTTCCTGGGCGATTTTTTCGCGGTAACTGGTACGATCCAGTTCCACTCCCTCTTTCCAGATTCCAGCGATGCGGCGCGTGTCCTTGATGTTGGTCAGAGGGTTGCCTTCGACCAGCAGCAAATCGGCTCGCAATCCTTTTGCAATACGGCCCCGATCGGCGAGACCAAAGACTCTTGCAGGCAGCGCGGTTGCCGCGTTCAAAGCTTCCGCGGGTGAGAAACCGCTTTGCACTAGCAGTTCTAACTCCTGATGCAAACTGGCACCATAGGCAGTGCCGGGATTGGGAGCATCGGTGCCGGCCAGAACTGGCAACTTGTTCTTTTTGAATGCCTCGGTGATCCCTTCCGCCCGGGTGAAATCCTCTTGTTTGAACGATGACGTTGGAAATTCCCGCTTCAAACCTGACAGATCGGCAGGGGAGATAAGGGGCCCGATCTGCGGATCGTCTATCAGAACGAATCCCGGCTTCAGACCGCAAATGCTGTTAATAACTGTCAAGGTCGGGATCAGGATGACATGGTGCTTTTGGGCCAGAGTAATCAGCGCTTCAGCGGGTTCACGGTCGTACCAGACGTGGGCCAGAATATCCGCTCCGCTCTCGATGGCATCGCTGGCGTCCTGCTGGGTATCAATGTGAACAGCCGCCAGTTTCTTGCGCTTGTGGGCGGCGCTGATCAGAGCGGCCAGCGTGGGTTTATCCAGGGAAGCATATTGCCAGCCATGACCGTAAATGATCTTGATGAAATCCGAGCCCTCGGCGATGCGAGCGTCCACAAAGGCCTGAGCCTCCTCGGGTCTCACCAGGGTGGGGATGGCGACCCCATATTCCGTCCCATGTCCGCCGGGCACGGTAGCCAGCGTCCCGCTGGAGACGAGGTCGGCACGATCGGGATTGGAACCGGCCGCTTGCTGAGCCTTCATCGCTTTGAGGAATTCGACACTGGTGAACATATCGATGTCGGTGGTAACGCCGAACTGCAGGGACTGCTGCAGCCCCGTGCCGAACATATGGGTATGTGAATCGATCAGGCCGGGGAGCAGAGTCTTCCCGCTCCCGCCGATGACCTGCGCAGCAGCCGGAATCCTCATGGCGGCGGCGACCTTCTCGATTTTGCCGCCGCGCACGAGCACAGTGGCTTTCTCGATCACTTTGCGGC
>JAPLUP010000698.1 GCA_026397575.1 Candidatus Zixiibacteriota bacterium | reverse complement strand
GCTGTCGGTGATGCGTGCGACGTTCTGCATCTGCCAGACTTCAAATGACTGGGCCGGATTGTACTGGTCGAAATGGTGCCAGCAGAGCTGAAAATAGGTCGTATCCACGTCGCCGATTGCGTAGATGGTCGGTGGGACCGGTGCGCGAAGTCCTTCAGGGTTGCCGGCGACACGGGCGTAGAAGAGGTTCGGTTGAAGCTGCGACTGCACTAACGGAGTGATTCTGTCGATCGGCGGCCAGAAGCCATCGCTGTTATTTCCCACTTCAATGCTAACAGCATAGACTTTCTCTTTGGTCGTCTGCTCCCCATATTCCCAGTCGAAGCTGCCGCCGTTGACAGGATACAGCGTCAGCCAAGGCGGACCAGGCCTGTAACCGGTCATGGCTCGGACTGTATCTCCCATCTGAACGAAGATATCGTTGTCGGGACTGTAGATCCTTTCATAGCCCCACGGATAGAGAAACAAGCCAGCATAGGAGTGATAGTTGGCGATAACTTTGAAGTGGCGGGCATTGATAAAATCTCTCTGCGCCTGAGTCTCAGGTTCGGAGAATGGTGCTGCACCGCGATAGGTTTCGTTCAACGGATTAGGTGAAGAACCGTCGTCATCATAGCCCCATTGATAGCCGTAGTTCCGGTTGATATCGACGCCGAAACTTCTGTCGCCGTTATCACGACGGTTCTTGCGCCACATTCCAGCGCCACCGGGAGAGGTCTCCTCGTTGTAATAGTAGCCATCAGGATTCAAGCAAGGGGAGAAGAACAACTCGCGATTGTCAAGCAGATAAGTCACTTGCGGGTCGGTGCCGTAGTTGTTGGTCAAATAGCGCATAAAGTAGATCAGCACTTCGGGAGTGATGACTTCCCGCGCGTGATGACAGGCATAGTAATAGACTTCCGGTTCGTCCTCATCAACACCGGGGTCGTCAGAAATCTTGACGACCCAGATTGGTCGTCCTTCGATACTATTGCCGAGACTCCACTTCGGAGTGACGATGTCGGGGTGAGCATTGTAGATCGAGTCGAGCACAAGCCCGATTTCGTTCAAGGTGCGATAGCCGCCCATGGAGCGGCTCTGATCCAGTCGACTCCGGTAGAAGGCGGTCATATCGCCGATCGTGATTGTGTACTTGAGACCGGTCGACTGCAACCGTTCCAGGTCTCCGGGCGCCAGTATGGCTTCGGCATAGCCCTCGCCGAGAGTAACAACGTCGAACCCGAACGATCGGACTATTTGGTAGTCGGTCTTTTTGTCCAGAGTAATTCGGACCGTTGAATATTTCGCGGTCGCTCCGGCGGTACCAAACCAGAAGACCGCGACAGCCATAAGAGCAAGAACGCTGCGACGATGTAACATCAGGAAGACTCCTTAAGCAGGCTGAAGACAAGTAACCAGACGTGCGTACGCACAAGCTGACGACATGCCAAATATAAGCAAAATCGGCGCTTTGGCAAGGTTTATCTGCTTTAGTGGAGAAGTCACGTCCTGGCCGTGAATGCTTCGGTGGAACATTCGACGGCGACCGCACTGGCGGGTCGCTGCGGCAACTTGATCGTGAAGGTCGTTCCCCTATTCGGGATTGATTGGCAGGAGATTTCACCGCTCTGGTAGACCACCCACTTCCTCACGAGCGATAGACCCAGACCGGTACCTGTAGCCTTGCCGGAGGTGTAGAACGGCAGGAAAATCTTGTCAATCTCCTCAACCGGGATCCCTTTGCCGCTGTCGATTACTCTAATCAAGAGAGGTTGGCCGTAACCCATGCAACTCCCCTCGACTCGCACTTCACTGCCGGCCGAAGATGCCTCGATGCTGTTTTGGATGAGATTTATCAGGGTATTAGTGATCAAGATCGGATCGCAGACAAAGGCGGGAAGATCATTATCCACCGCGAAAACCAGTCTCACACCGCTGGCAATCAGGTGCTCGGCAAAGTGATTCTCAACCATCTTCTGGATCTCTGTAAACTCAACTTCGCGGAACAAGACTCTCTCCGAACGCGAAAGCGTCAGAAATCGGGTCAGCATTTCCTCGGTCGCCTGCGCTTCGTTTATGATATTGAGCACGAGATCGGGTGCTCTATCCGTTCCAGCAGTAAGCTTCTTGAGCAACTGCGCAAATCCGACCACGGCGGCCAGTGAGTTGCGCAACTGATGGGCCAGACCCGCCGCCATTTCCCCCAGCGCAGCCATCTGCTCTTTTATCCCGATCTCTGCCTCGAGCCTCTTGAGATCGGTCAAATCGGAGGCCAGCACCATGGCGCCTTTTACGCTATTGTCCGTGTCCTTCAACTGGGAGCAAGTCACGCTCAGCCAGAGACGTCTGCCATCGGCAAGATGCAGTTCCATCTCCGGCAGTGAAGTCTCTTTGCCTTTTTCCAGAGCTTCCCCAATCATCAGGGCGAGCACGGGATAATCCGCGAGCGCCTGATGGTAGTCCTGGTGTGCAGCCAATCCACCTTGGACATTGCAGATTCTCTCTGCGGCGCGATTGAAGTTGGTGATCGCTCCCTGGGCGTCACAACTGATCATGGCCGATGACATGCCGGCGAGGATGTATTCGTTGTAGCGCTCCAACGACGTGGCGCGGTCCTTTTGTTGAGCATAGAGTCTCTGCAGCAC
>JAPLUP010000627.1 GCA_026397575.1 Candidatus Zixiibacteriota bacterium | reverse complement strand
ACTGCCGGTTGGGCGCGCAACAGCAAAGGGGTTATCGTCGCCCAAGCGACGGGCAAGTACATGACGGTACCCGGGGATCTTGACAAACGCTTAGCAACCTCGCTTGAATAGAAGGATCGCTCCTGTGCAACGAGATGCAGTATAGGCGCAGCGTTGAGTTGTTGCCCGTTCAGCGAGACGGCGTTCTGGTCGGTTATATCGAATCGTAACATGCTTTGTGTCAATAGGTAAGAGCCGTACCTTCGCTCAATAGTCTATTGTTTTTCGAGGTGTACGTCCGGCACATTCCTTGCGGTGATTCATGGCAAGGTTATGAAGTGCTATTTCTATGGGTCCAATCTGCTGCCGGATAAGCTGGCGAAAAATCGAGGGCTGATCTCATTTGCGATACCGGACTACGGCGTGCTGTTTCGATCCCAATATGAAGGCAATCGCTACGAATGCGAATATGCCGCCGCCATAGCCTTGATACGGTTCGTACAGTTGAATCAGGAACACTTCCAGGGCAAGGTGCTCGAACTGCTAACCGACTCGCCCATAGTTGTGTATCAGGTCAACAACCGAATCGCCACAACCAAGACGCTGCAACGGTTCCGCGATCTGATTTTCTTTTACAAGCGCAAGCTGAACTTCGAACTGGTTTGGGTGCCGGCCGGTATGAACCGCGCGAGCACGCCGGTCGCCGAGATCGGCACCAACCCGCAGTCACCCAAGTTCAACTATGACATCTTCGACGAGAGCACCAAACGCAAGATCATCCACAAACCTCAGAATAAATCTCATATAAAGGTAGCGTAGCGCTACGCACAGCGATGTCACCACTGCGGTCGTTTGTGAGTCCTAGCGCAAATCGTTGCGATCAACGAAAAACGCTGCGTTTCCACAACGTATCCTGATAGACCCGAAGCCACTTCGCCATGCAGTGCCCAAAGTCGGGATGGATCGGGAGTTCATTGGGTATTCCATCGTTGGACAGGCAGGAATGCCTATCCTACCAAACGAAATACCCACACGGTTTTCTTAACGCTAAGTTGGCGGCTATCCGACAAATCGCGGCGCGGCTACAACCGCACTTCCACAAGATCGGTGACAACGCCCTCTTACTAACTGGTTTGGGGAATGTTTTTGCAGTGGTTTACTACAAAAAGCTGGGGTTGGCATCAGGTCAGGATTGAGGGAGGAGATGATCGCCGTTGTGAGCGCCGGACGCAAGACCCCTCGGAACGTGGAACTCGGGCACAGCACGGGGATTGTTGAAAGAATTCCACTGACGCTGTCTTGTTGAATGTCGCAGATCTGTCGGAGAGAGCAGGTCGCGACTAAAGTCGCTCCTACAAGCAACTTTGGCAGCACGTCTGCGCCCCTATGTCTTGCGGTAACGATCGAGGAAGACGGGGAGGTCAGACAAGATCATGGCGACGAAAATCAGTGAGCCGCCAAGGGCGCGACGGAGAATAAAAGTCTCACCGCCAAGAGTCCAGGCAAAGAGCGCCGCAAAGACAGGCTCTAACGCGAGAATCAAGGAGACACGAATAGGGGGGACAACTTTTTGGGCGATCAGTTGCAGGACGAAGGCGGAGAGTGTCGGCAAAAGCGCAAGGAATGCGATATAGCCGATGGCGTCTGTTGAAGTGGGCACAAAGGGGAGTCGAAAGACGGCAGCAGTCAGCAGACTCAGCAGCCCGACAAAAAGGAATTGCTGGAAGGAAAGGATGTAAACATCCAGACCCTGCTTGACGAAACGGTCGACATAGAGCAGATGCCCGGCATAAGCCATGGCGCAGATCATCGTCAGCCAGTCGCCTATGTTGATGTCGGTCAGCCCACCGGTTAGCAGCCACAACCCAAGAAGCGAAATCATCACCGCCGGCATCTGCGATAGGATGCGCGCATGGCGATTCATCATGATGGTGAAAAAGGGAACGAAAG
>JAPLUP010000570.1 GCA_026397575.1 Candidatus Zixiibacteriota bacterium | reverse complement strand
CGAGCAGACCGCACAAGGCGCTGTTCTGTTGGGCAAGTCGGGCCGGATGGCAATCATACCATGCCTGTCCGGAAGCGACAAAATCGAAACGGCAATTGAACCCTTTGCGGTCTCGGATGATTATCTTTCAACTCGGCCAGGCAACAGGTTGACCATTTCCCGCCAGGGGTCGTTGCCATCGACAGCCGTATACATACTGCTGCCTTATCAACAGGACCAAGAGTTGCCCGAGGACATGATCGTTGTTCAGACAACGAACGGCTTGACAATTCGTCTTACTCGTGGCGGCGCGGTGACGCTAATTATTTATGGAAGGTCTCAGAATGCCGGGATTGAAAGTGACGCCGACTTCGTGTTCGTGCAGCTTGCGGATCAGGTACTTAAGCGCGCGGTGGTCGTTGGTGGCAGTAGAGTGAGCTACAAGTCGAGCGAGCTTTTTCGCACAAAGGGAATTATCGAGTACGCGGACATTATCGGAGAAGCAGGCGAATACCGTATCAATGCCACGGGTGCTGTGGAGTTGATTGCGCCGTCCCCGATCAGGAAGACGTGAGGAGTTGAGTCCGAAATGTGTGGAATCTGCGGAATAGTATATAAGGACAAGGATCGACCGGTCGACCGCGAGTTGTTGGTCAAGATGACCGATACTCTCACGCATCGCGGTCCCGATGACTGTGGCTATTACCTAAAAGGAAACGTTGCGCTGGGGCATCGCCGTTTATCTATTGTCGATCTGAGTCTGGGGCATCAGCCGATAGCCAACGAGGATGGCACACTCTGGATTTCGTACAATGGCGAGATCTACAACCATCGCGATCTCCGGCACGATATGGAGTCAAAAGGGCATCGCTACAGGACCAATTCCGACACCGAATCAGTCGTGCACTGTTTTGAAGAATATGGCGCCGCAGGATTGCATCGCTTGCGGGGCATGTTTGCGTTTGCGCTCTATGATGAGAAGAACGAGAAGCTGTTTATTGCTCGCGACCGTCTCGGTATTAAGCCGATGTATTACATCAACACACCTCGGTTTTTTGCGTTCGCCTCCGAGATTAAGGCGCTACTCGTGTTGGATGATGTCAGGCGTGAAGTCGACTACAACGCTCTTCTCCAAATACTGGCGCTCAAGTACACGAGCGACGATTCCACAATGTTTGCCGATATCAAGAAGCTTGAGCCCGGGCATTATCTGGATTTGCAGCATGGTATCGTTAGCATCGCGCGTTACTGGGACTGCAACACGATTCAGACCGACACATCACTCTCAGAGCCAGAAGCCGTCAATCGTTTGCGCGAGTTGCTTGATGAATCGGTGCGCTTGCGCCTCATGGCTGATGTGCCGCTGGGGATGTTTCTTTCGGGTGGAGTCGATTCGACAATCATCGCGGCGCGTATGGCCAAGATGGTTGATCGTCCGATCGCGACTTTTTCGGTCGCGTTCCGGGAGCGTGAAGCCAACGAGCTTTATTATGCCCGTTTAGCCGCCAAACATGCCGGCGCCAGTCAACACGAGATCACGATGACAACGGGGGATTTCTTTGCGGCGTTGCCGCGCATGGTTTATCACGAGGATGAACCGGTAGCCCACCCGTCGTCGGTGGCGTTGAATTGCGTCTCACGTCTCGCCAGCGAGCATGTAAAGGTCGTTCTCACGGGTGAAGGCTCGGATGAGTTGTTCGGTGGCTATGAACGCTATTACCAGACGCTGTACAATCTCAAAACTGATCGGATGTTGTTCTCGGTGCTGCCACGTTCCATAAGGCGCGGTCTCTTCCGACCACTGATTGACATGTTGCCCTACAAGTTTCCGTATCGTAACAAGGCCTTGCGAACAACCGTCTATCTCGACAGCGATATCGAGACCATTTTTCTCGACAACTACTCGACTTTCTCCCGTGCCATGCTTTCTGAACTGCTCACAGGCGCCTGTTGGAATGGCCACGATCCGCGTGTCGTCTATTCCGGCTTTATGGATCACTATAACCGTTCGCAAGCCGATACTCTGTTAGGCAAGTTGCTCTACGCCGACGTCAAAACCTATCTGGTTGAACTGCTTATGAAACAGGATCAGATGTCGATGGCTGCTTCGATTGAGTCGCGCGTACCGTTCTTGGATCACAAGTTGGTCGAGTTTGCGTTCTCGTTGCCCGACAAACTCAAGATCAAGGGCTTCAACACCAAGCGCGCGCTGCGGCTTGCTTTTGGTCCCGATATTCCGCAGGAGATTCTCAACCGCCCCAAAGCCGGTTTTCCGGTACCGATCAAGCGGTGGTTCGCCGGCGAATACCACCAGATGGCCAAGAATCTCGTGTTAGGCAAAGACTCCTTTTGCGCCGAGATCCTTGACCGCAAGCTGATCGAAAGCTATTTCAGTTTGCATCAGCAGGGCAAATACAACCACTCCGATCGCATCTGGACCCTGCTGAATATAGAGCTTTGGCATCGCATCTTCATTCGTCGCGAGCCACTTGATAGCATCAGGTTGCTGCCGCAATGAAGGTACTCTGGCTCAAGTCCGATTTTCCGCTGCCGGCCGACACCGGCGGCAAGATCAGAACCATGAATCTGCTGTCGGCGCTGGCAAAGTTGTGCGACGTGACGTTCCTGTCGTATGTTCCACCGGAACTCGATGGCAAATGGATCAACCAGATGCGCGGTTTCGGTGTCAGAGTCGAGTCGGTGGTGCAGCCGGAAGAGAACAAAGAAGGACTAGCCTTCAAACTGCGTGTGCTTTTGAAGCTGCTGTCATCGCGACCATATATCGTGAACAAATACATCACGCCACAGATGACTCAACAAATCAGGAGGGTCACTGCTGAAAGACAGATTGACGTCGTTGTCTGCGATTTCCTGGAAATGGCCTGGTGCGCCGAGCATCTCGGCGGAATTCCCAAGGTGCTTTTCGAACACAACGTTGAGACACTAATCTGGCGACGATATCATGAGGTTGAAAAGGCCTTTCTAAAGAGGCTCTATTTCGCATACGAAAAAAAACGTTTGGAGCGCTACGAGCGCGATAGGTGCGCTCGGTTTGATCAGGTATTGACCGTCTCAAACAATGATGGTGAACTGCTCCGCAAGGAGTTCGATTTACGACGCTACGTTACGATTCCGACCGGCGTCGACACCGGTTTCTTCCACCCGCTGGGGCGAGAACTCAGGCACCGGTTAGTCTTCTGCGGTTCGATGGATTGGATGCCGAACATCGACGGCTTCTGGTGGTTCTATCGCGAGATACTACCGATAATCAGACAGGATATCGC
>JAPLUP010000697.1 GCA_026397575.1 Candidatus Zixiibacteriota bacterium | reverse complement strand
ACCCACTCCAGCGACTTCAGGTACTGGCCGTCAGCATATTTCAACTCGACGAAAATGGCCAGACAGAGCTTTTGGTGACCTTTGTTGCCGGGGAAAAGCAGCTCCGCAAATTCATCGAGGGACTCAACTCTGCCAATTCTGTTGAAGCCGAACTCAATCTTTGTGCCGCCTTTCATGTTGACCCCACCTCTTTTGATCAAAACAGGGCACTCCAAGGGGAGTCCCCTGCTCCTGGCCTTGTTAAAAGACTGCGATGTCCTTTGCCCCGTTTTCTCGAAATCGCTCTGCACCGAAAACCGTGCGAAACCAGTCGAACCCTGCTGATTGAAGCTACTTCACCAACAAACACACTATTGGAAAACAGGTCTCAGACGACAAAGACAGTCTGAACTGCCTGTTTTGTTAGGAGGGCAATTCCCTTTACAATCTCTGACCCTGTGATTCATCCTCCGAGTCATCGTTCTCTCGTCGAGGAGTACCGAAAAACACCATTTTGTTAACATTCTTGCGCATCTCAACTCGCTCCCTTACAATTTCCAAAGCCATGCTTCTCAGGCCCGTTCCAAAGCTGCTTTCAACCCAATAGATCGTCTCGTAAGACGAAACATAGATCTCGTTGAACAGCCTATGAAACCGCCACCTGACGCCTTGACGAGTCATGCCAAAGGAACTCTCAACCTTGTCGCCATAGTTCTGCCTCAAGACCATGTACTTGACTCCTACATCTTTGAGCTCGATCTCCAACTGGTTTTCATCGCAGAGCTTCTTCAACCGTTCCAGGAAGATTTTATCTTTTTCCGAAAGATTCATATTCGTTCCACCAAGATGTCCTCACCATATTGGGATAAGCTGACTTCTCGATCCTGCTCCATGAAAATCAGCGAAATGAAACGATAAACCTTGTCCCGACGCTCTTCGGGGAACAAGGGCGAGATAGAACTAAACACGATCTCGGCATCAAGTAGGCTGACAATATGCCGGCGATAGTCTTCAATCGAGAGGTTTCTCTCCCACTCCTGTGGACGCTCTTCGATGCTTCTCGCACCAATCAGACCGTCGAGATCCGTCAGCAATCCGGAAAGAGCATTCAGATCGACCTCATCGAAAATCGAAAGAGTACCTGATCTCTCAGCTCGTAGAATCGCTCGCGTCTCGGCCTGCTCACGTCTCCTCTGCTCCCTTGACAGCCGCATCTTCTCACGAAAATACTCACTGTTAAAGATGACCTCATCAAAGAGAAAGATCGAAGGCACAACATCCCCACAAATGCTACAGGCATAATGGCACTGCCTCTTCACCAAGATTGCGCCACAGCAACCGCTCTTCTGAAAAATGAGTGTGGGGTCAAAAACTGCACCGCAAATGCACATAGCTGATGACGGTCCGACAAGCTGAAATGACCCCTGGCATTGCGAACACCGAAACTTCGAAAGCAGAACGCTGAAATAGAAGCTTCGCACACTTGCTCGGTAGGACCCGATGACGTTCTCTACAGCCGCCATTCGTGAAAGCAAGTCTGTCTTCCAATGCGTCATACATTACCGGAACTCGCCAGTATTTATAAATGTTTCGATTGCGCAAGTCTCATGAAGCTATCCTGAAGTACTGGACCGAAAGCCTTATAAGCTCGAGGTGCTCCCTTCTCGAAGAACTATGAACAGACGCATATCAAGACAAAGCTTTCTAGACGGACCAGACCTTAGCTGGACAGACATCCTCAGGCACCACAGCAACCGCGCCCGGGTAAACTCAATTGAATTGAAACTTGCCGCTACCACAGACCCATTGGAACGAACACTTCTCAAATCAGAGCTGGATCAACTGCGGCAGGAAAGCCACGATGAAGAGATAATCTGACGAACGAGCCACACCATTCAGCCCCAGCAGACTCTCTTCTAAACATGCATTCATCAGTTTGTTGAATTCTTGCTTCGTTTCTTTCCCGCTCAGGTCAGAAAAGAAACTCCACTCAAAGCAGTGAGAGCTTCAGGAGGAAAAAACAAAATGGAAAACACATACGAACAAGAAGTAGTAGCAAAGGAAAGCCAGCATCGAAACAAGCTGGAAAAGTGCTTCTTCGGACAAGAAAGCGCCCTGAAAGTCCAGTACGACAAAGAGACCAACAAATTCTACCTCACCGTAGGCAAGAAAGGAACCAACAACGACTGGACCTGGGAAACAGCCAAACTCAAAGACATCGAAGCAGCCGAAATCATCCGGGTCATTACGTCCAAGACAGAAGCCGCCAGCTTCTTCCACAGCTTCAACAACAAAAACACCAAAATCTGGATCAACAAAAGCGAAGACAACCTCGCAATCAAGATCGAAAACCAAGGCAAGAAGCTAAGCCCAGCAGAACAAGAAGTCTTGAGAATCTTTCTGGAGGAGGTCATCCTCCAGTCATTCTCTCATACAAGGCCTGCCAGCTCATCGGAAGCCGGCAGCTGAATGCGGAAAAACAACGGGGAGGGGTATATCACCCCATTTCCATTACTCCCAACGTTGACAGAAAGAGGTATTATATATATATAGTTTTCTATATAGAAAAGAAAGAAAGAGAAGTAGAAACCGGAAAACGTGCACAACTGGAAACGAAACCCAAGCGCCGAAGACACACCCCAACAGCAAATTTGCCACGACCATTGGAAATGAGGTGTATTACCTTCCTGAGCGTATTAGTGTCAAATTCTGTCAGTCTGGCCGCGAGTTCGTCCAACGCTTCGGTTGAAAGCTGCCCATTGGGCAAGCTACCAGCTTCTGCCTCCGATTATGCCGTGTGGAGGAGAGTTGACGTCTGGTCCTCACTTGAGGAATTCAGCATGATTGGCCTTGAGCCATTCAAATACCTTCTTGCCAAAGTCGACAGCAGCATTCATGGCAGCATCGGCCTCGGTATCCGAGATCATGTCAACTGAATCGTAGGTAGCTGTATGGCGCATTTTTCTGATTTTGTGCAACAGCTTAATCGTCTGCGGATCAAGGGAGATCAGTGTGTAGCCCAGCGAGTCAATCGTGCGTTCGTGCTCCCGCTCTCGACCGGGTCGGAATCCAGAGGCATAAAGCGCCGCTCGTGCATAGCGCAGGGCGGCGGTATATGCCATGCTCAGCCGCCAACCAGCCGCTATCCCTGCAATCTCGGCACTCCGCAGGTCTTCAGAAGCGCTGTGCAGCAAGTCCTGGATTTCCTGAGCGCTGGTTCAGTGCTCGTGAATCCAGTGATTATTCAGCCAGTTTTCTAAGCTCATCCTGTGTGCCGATTATGAATTCTTGTTTTGAGTCAAGCACGGATCTCACGAAGTGGTTTTTCCTGGAGTACTTCTCCTTGAATTCCTTTTCTGAAAGGAGCTTGGCGTTGATCTCTCGACCCAGAGCATTTTCGACTTTCGCGAGTGTGGAAACAACTTCGTCCAGGGAGGTGCGGCCAATGATAAACAGGTCAATGTCGCTGCCGGCGGTCTCTTCCCCCCTGGCAAAGGAGCCGTAAATGAAGGCGATCTTGATTTTCTTCTTGAGAGGTTCCAGCGCGTCCCTAACCTGTCCCACAACGCCAAAGGTCTTGAATACGATATTTCGCAAGTCTGAATAGATCGGGTTCGCTTTGTTCACCGAGTAAAAAGTTTGCCGCCCGTGCTTTTCAGTATTCAAAATGCCGGCTTCGGCAAGTGTCTTCAGCTCGCGCTGGACCGCGCCCTGTCGCGTGCCGGTCAGCCGAACTACTTCGGCGAAAAAATACTGCCGCTCCGCGTTCAAAAAGAACAAAGCCAACAGTTTTCTTTTCGTGCCTGGAAACAGCGCTGTAATCATCCTCCCACTTTCTTACCCATTTTGGGTACAACTGTACCCAATTTGGGTATGTCTGTCAAGAAAAAAAGAGCAAGTCAAGACCGAAGCGGTTTAGATCTACCGAGCATTTCGTTCTTTGATCCACTTCATCCTCGCCTGTGCCTATGAGAAGGACCTGTAACAGAAAATCGACTCAGAACGCCGGAATTTTAAGTTTCCGTGAAACTGACACTTAGTTCCGGATGAAATTATGCCATCGTTCAGGTGTAGCCACTGCGGAAAAGACGGCGAGGAAAATGAGCCATACTACTCAGTCAATCTTGGATAAGAAATGATTGAAAATGGCGCAATTACCGTAATCTTTGAAGACAGCGTCAAGATACTGATGAGAACTGTACGAGGGCTGCCATGTAATTTTGAAAGCAACTGGGCTCATCAGACAGAAACCGTCGCCATCGGCAACGGGTTCCTCTCCCTGACCATGAGACCGGAATGGAAATCTTGTCGGAAATGGAAAACTATATAAAGAAGTATCACTCGAACAATTGTGGTGATGTGCATTTCCCTCTTGGAATTCAAGGACACAGCGGAAAACAGGCTTCTCGTTAACCAACAGACTCTATTTCAATTAAAGCCGCCGTCAGGCAAGTTCATTCATCGGGAGAAGCAGCACAACGATCTCGTCATCCAATTGAGCCCGATCTTGCAGAATCAGGCTGCCAGTAACCTGTTCATCTACGGTTTCCCAGGTACTGGCAAGACGGCACTTACTCTTGACATCACTTGCAAGCTGGAATCCGAAGCAGAAAAAAGAGGCGTCAATCTCAAGACGGTCTACATCAACTGTGAGGAGAATAAAACAGACGCTACCATCCTATCCAGCACCCTCAAAATCCTGAACCCCGACAGAAAAATCCCCAGAGTCGGATGGAACCGCGCCAAGTTGATAGACGAATTCAAGGAGTACTTGAACAGGGAGCAAATGAATTTGTTGATCGTCTTGGACGAAATCGACCACACACTTAAACAATCGGGGGACGACATCCTCTATTTGCTTAGCCGCATTAACGACTTTGTTTCCAGCAGGGTTACCACCATCATTATTTCCAATGACGTAAACGTTTCCAACTACATCAAGCCACGAGTTACCAGCAGCTTTGGCAGAAACAAGATCATCTTCACGCCCTACAACGCTCAAGACTTGCTCAAAATCATGCAAGACAGAATCAACTACTGCTTCAAGCCCAACGTCATAGGAGAAGGACTACTCGAAAAGATCGCTGCCGCAGAAACCACAAAGAGAGGAGACGCAAGGGAGGCACTCAAGCTGTTGTATTATTGTGCTCTGGTTGCCATCGAAAAGAGGCTCGGCAACATTCCGTTGGACCTTTTTGAGGAGGCTCAGGAGCGTGGAGAAAGCGAGGCCTTCACTGGAATTGTTGGTGCCTTGCCCACGCATCAAAAAATCCTCTTCCTCTCAATACTGCTCAACCCGAAGCGGATTATTCCTTCGGACGACATCTACAAGGACTACTCCCAGTACTGCCACAAATACAAGTACGCGCCCCTAACTGATCGCATGGTCAGAAACTTCTTGATCTACTTCAGCGACATGGGATTGATCTATGCTGACACCGGCTGGCTCAAAACCCTCAAGAAAAAGAGCAAGCGCATCACGCTCACTATGCCCGAAGAAACCAAGCAGAATTGCATCAACAGACTACTCGAAGCACTACAATAAAAACATGAGGTGAACGTTCCATCGTTAATCCGCTCGAAACCATACTTCAACCATTCCGAGACATCAACATAGCATCAACCTACCAGCAATACAGCACGTTCATCGACTTCGTCATTTACTTGATCATCTTCACCGGACTCTCCCGGTTCGTTCTTTCAAAGAAGTTTCCAGGCAGAGAAGGCAAGATGATCAATACCGGCATTGCAGTCATCCTCAGCATCGCCATGACGGTCTTCTCCTACACTACCGGATTCAAACTCGGAAACTTGGCACCGCTGGCAGCAGTCATCCTGCTCAGCCTCGTCGCACTGACAATATTCCTCTTCATCAAGCACATAGGCGGAAACACCGCCACATCAGGACTTGCTTCCTTCATCATTACGTACTTCCTTACCAGAGCCACATTCCCCGAAATCTACCAATGGGCGCAGGGCAACCAATTCGCATCCTGGATCGACGCCGCCATACTCATAACCATACCCATACTAGTCGTCATGCTCGTCATGAAAGCCAAAAGTCACCTCCCAACAGGCAAGGACGTACTGTCAGAAATCGACCTCGCAGAAAAAGGATTGCCAAAAGCTGTTTCAAAGCCTGACGCCGGAAAGTATCGGGAAAGGGAAAATCTCACTGAACAATCCACTAAGGAAGAAAAGCAAGCTGCCAAATCCGAAAAAGTTATCGGACGAGACATCAAAGCAATCATCGAAATACTCAAGACTAAGGGCATCACGCCAACGACTGCCCCA
The DNA here is from genome assembly GCA_026397575.1 of Candidatus Zixiibacteriota bacterium. GTDB lineage: Bacteria > Zixibacteria > MSB-5A5 > CAIYYT01 > CAIYYT01 > CAIYYT01. The sequence goes on along the minus strand of JAPLUP010000697.1, from coordinate 133 downwards.
GCCATACGAGAAGTACTATCAGACCTTCAAAGACAAGACAGCGAACTCAGCCGCTCCATGAACCAACTTAAGCTCATCAATCAGAAGCTCGAACAATGGGACATCGCAGGATTCAAACAGCTATCGCAAACCT
>JAPLUP010000314.1 GCA_026397575.1 Candidatus Zixiibacteriota bacterium | reverse complement strand
TGCTTGTAAACCTGGGAAAAACGGACCTCGACATTGTGAAAGGACTCAGGACTTGTCTCGGGATCCAAGGAAGAACCCAAGAATCTAATGCCATAATCGGCTGAACCGTTGAAGAAGTCTCCGCCCCAACCGTAACCTCGCAGCCATCCCGGGTTGATAGCAGAAACGAAATAGACATTCGCGAGTTCGTGATAGTCGGTGATTAATACCTTTGCGGAATCGCAGTCCACGAACTCCGGCGCATTCACGACTACCGCCGCCGAATCGAGAGCCTGCTTCAATTCCGTAAAGGCCACCGAAAAATCTTCAGCCGCGTAGGCTACCAGCTTAAGCACCACTTGCTGGCTGTCACCCGGATCCAGATGCAAGTTGCCGAAACTCGCCATCAGCCTTTTGTCTGAGGGCCCGTCGTCCAACCACCCGGTACCGTTCACGGGGTCTCCGGAATAAGGAAATCTGGTGACGTAGCCAAACGGATCGACATTAGGAGAACCATTACCGTCAAGTCCTTTCATATAGTTGAAAGTTTGTTGCGCGCTTTGCGGGTCGGTGCCGTTGATGTACCGGCCAAACGAAAACATGCCCAGATTCCTGAAGCCAGGCATTGGCTGACCGTCGAATATCGCGGTATCTCCCGCTGACGGCACGACGGGACCGGAAAGGAGTTTGCCGCCCCAAACAGGAGTATCAGGGTTGTAGACGGCATCCAACCCGGCATTGTAAGCGAAGAAAATGTCGGATGTCGTGTCGCATCCTACCAGATCGTTGCTTGCGTCACCCAGGTCGGGATCAGCCCAGAAAGAGACGAAAAAGCTGTCGATTGGGTTGGTACCCTTGTTGTAAATCTTGTACTTGATATACAGTACTGTCTGTTCTCCGGGAACGTCAGAACCCCAGACAGTTTGCTGTACTTCGATGCCAAGAGGGGCTGTGCCGCCGCACTTGTTAGTGTGATGCGAAAAATCGGCATCGTTAAAAACCGCCCAGAGCGTTTGATCTCCAAGCAACAATGGTTGGCCGAATTGATCTACCGGCGCTCCCTCTGACGCAGGCCATTGATCGTAGTCGGGGTCGCCCGGTCCCGAGTTCCGATCAATCTTGTAGACATGGAAGGACGGCTGGTCCGGTTGGAAAGTGCCGCCAGCCATCGGACCTGGGACGTACTCGGTAGAGTACTCGGCTGCCGCTATCCGTATTTCTCCATCGACTTTCCCGCCCATGAAGATTCCGGCGGCATAAACCACCGTCTTGAAACCCGGGACCGAAGGATACCCGGAGTAAGGATAGTAGAGGCCGTCCACTCTGCCGTAAACTACGGCGTTATCGTAAGCTACCTGTCCATTATTATACACTACCATAAACAGCCTGTTGGCGTCGAAGTAGCTGTCCACGTCGATGCTCTTAGTGGCTTCGATAGTCCTTAAAGCAGGCCCCACGGTCGGCGGCAGTGACCACGCGGTAGACGCCGCCAAAATGATAATACCAACCATCAATCTGAAATACAGGTTCCTCATAACTTCTCCCCATTCTGGAATGTATATGCGTTTTCCCATGATAAGACCTTACCCGGCCGACGGCTCAAGAACCGGCGACTGGATCTGCGAGCATTTGACTTGATAATCTGCTCTTCTGTTCGCTTTATTATAACCTTCCGAAGCAATAAGTCAAGCGATTTCTTCCCAACTCGGGCGCGCAACTGATATCCTGGATCATGTGTAGAAGCAATAACGAGTGTATCCTCGTGATGCAATCACGGCCGGAGAAAAGAGATCCCGCGTCTGTATATGGAGTCTTTCCCTTTGTCAATAGGTAGACACAATATCTTATCGATGATCATGTTTGTCGAGTATGTTCTGCTCCGATCGACTTGATCCACGCTTATGCTCAGAAGAGCAGCCACACAGCCGCAGTTGGTAGCAAGTCTGACCATTCCCACAATGTAACTCTGACCCGGTTGGCAGCTTGGTGAAAATGTGGTTGACTGACTGCAAGATGACGAGTATCATGCCGCCGACGGTTTTCCTTCGGGGAGTATGAAGTTGACCAGGTCCCGCGCAATGCAAACGCGCCAAACCCCGTCAGGACTGGAAGGTAGCAGCGGTAGGCATCGTCTTCATGTGCCGCGGGGTAGCCTGGTCTACTTCCTCTCCGACATTGTTTTACCGACCCGAAACCTGTCGGGGCTTGGCGCACCGAGTCCAGTATCGATTGAACGCGTAGGGGCGTGGTCTCCACGCCCGGATAATTTGGAATTGCCATGAGCTATTATGTATTCGCCCGCAAATATCGGCCTCAGAAATTTGCCGACGTCGTCGCGCAGAAACATATCACCGAGACGCTGACTAAGGCGATCGAGAACGACCGCGTTTCGCAGGCATATTTGTTCTGTGGTGTGCGAGGCACCGGCAAGACGTCGATCGCGCGCATTCTGGCAAAACGACTTAACTGCGCGTCCCCGCAGGGCGCGGAACCGTGCGACCAGTGTGAGTCATGCCTTGCCATCGTGAAAGGACGTTCACTTGACATCCTCGAAATCGACGCCGCCAGCCATACGTCAGTTGATGACATCAGGGAATTGCGCGAATCGATCAAGTACGCCCCGACCGGCGGCAAACATAAGATTTACATCATCGACGAAGTCCACCGGCTGAGCCCATCTGCCTTCGACGCGCTCTTGAAGACATTGGAGGAGCCACCGGCACACGCGGTCTTTATCTTCGCAACCACCGAAGTACACAAAGTCCCGCAGACCATTCTCTCCCGCTGCCAGCGCTACGATTTTAAGCGCATCTCTGAGTCCGAACTCAAAGCAGCACTGAAGGAAATTGCCGACAAAGAGGGTCTGAAGATCACCGATGAGGCGCTGGCTGAGTTGGCAAAACGCGGCGACGGATCGTTGCGCGACTCGCTATCGATCCTCGATCAAGTGGCAAGCTGGCAGCATGACATTATCGATGAAGAACTGCTTACGGAGGCGCTCGGAATCGTGCCGCGTGGCGAGTATGCTCAGGTGCTGCGTCTGATCAGGCAGAAGAACACTGCCGAGATTATCACCAAAGTCAATGCCGTGCTAAATTCCGGCATCGACGCCTCCGAGTTTGTGCGTGGGTTTCAGCAAGAGCTACGCATACTGCTCGTGCTCAAAGCGGCGCCGAATCTCGCCGCCGATTATGGCATCACGACCGAAGAAGTGGCTCAATACGACGACATCTTGCAAGGATATTCGCTCAACGACCTGCTGCGGATACAGAATCTGCTGGTAAATCTGGAACAGAAAATACGAGACGGCTTTGATCCGGTGATCAACATTGAATTGGCCATGCTCAAGCTGGTTGCCATGGAAGACTCAGTTACGTTAGAGAGCGTGCTGCGTCAGCTTGCCGGCAATCCCGGCAGTCCGAAATCGACGAACTCGTTGCCACAAGCTGCGCCCAAGACTCAATCCGAGTTGAGTTCGCCCGATCCAGCGCCGGTATTGCCACTCGATTCACTGACGTCAACGCCGTCCAATCCACCAACTGCTTCATCAGCAGTGTCGGCAACATCCGTCGCGCCAGCCGACTTGGCATCTATCTGGTCGCGGTTCTTGCAGGCACTCAAGACTACTCATCGCAACCTGCAGATCAAGTTGACTCTGGCTGAGCCCCGCAGTATCGATGACAACAAGATCACCGTTGCGTTTGATCGGTTTGGCGAAGTGCACGTGCGGCAACTTCAGGATCGGGACATCCAGAAAACGCTTGAGCACGTTATCAAAGGCGTCACCGGCAAGACGTATCATTTCCAGTTCTTCGTCGACAAGAATCTGGCGCACCGGCAGGAGAACGGCAATAACGTCGGACTGTTGGCAGAGAGCGAGAAACCCGATCATCCGGCGGTGGTTAAAGCGATGGAAGTTTTCGACGCCGAGATCGTCGGCAGACAGGACTTGGCAGATCAGTAGCGGCGCTCGGCGTTCGCCAATCGCAAGTTGGAGCGTGTACCAACAGCTTAGGATCGAAATCAACTACTAGTGTCTCGTCCCAGAGATATCTTGCATAATTAGTTTGAGGGTTTTAGCTTTCTTTTGAAGGAAAGGAAGGAAGCTATGACTCTTGGTCGTCCGATACCGGTGCTGGTGCTCTCGGCGGTTGAGCGGGAGCAATTGA
>JAPLUP010000560.1 GCA_026397575.1 Candidatus Zixiibacteriota bacterium | reverse complement strand
AGTGTCACGTGGGTGCGGTTAAGGGTTTTATGGGACAGACGACCGCGTTCCGCAAGTCAATGGTCAAGAAATATGTCACAATACTTGGTGAAGTAGAGGGACAGGATGAAGTTCGTTACATCCATGCCAACTATGGTAAAGGCACTTTCACCTGGTTGGGTGGACACGATCCGGAAGACTACCAACATATGGTGGGGGATCCGCCGACGGTGTTGGACCTTTACAAGGACTCGCCCGGTTATCGCTTGATTTTGAACAATGTCCTTTTCCCGGCGGCCAAGAAGAAGGAACGCAAAACCTGATAATGGTGGTTGGTTGCCGACCATCGCCAGGCCGAATAACTTTCGTTTTGAGACCGATTGTTTTCGCTTGATTTTTTGAAAGCGGTCGCTTTATTGACACCGTTCCAATCCGACGGACTTAAGCTGTCTGCCGGCCGCCAGTGACTCTACCCCAGTAGAGTCAGCCGGCTTCAGGTTGTCGCAAGTATTCCCGCAAGCGAATTCGATCTGAGCCGAGGGCTAGAAAAAACAAACATCGTCGCTGATTGTATGGAGGTATCCCTTGTCCGGTATTGAAAACGTGTTGATCGCTAACATCAGAGAGAAGGAATCCAGCCTGATCCCACTACTGGAAAAAGAAGGGGTAGCAATCAAGTTTACGCCGCTAAAGCTGGTTGATTTCATCGCCGCCGGCAAGATTGCGATTATTAGGCGGACGATGGATGAGTTTGTCGCTGAGCTTCAGAATAAGAGGGTTTATCGCACTGCGATCGAATTCAAACGTGACTTTCCCGATCCGTTGTATATCGTCGAAGGTAAACGGACTTTCGACAGTTCTTCTGCGACCACCGTGCGTGCGGGCATCACTTATCTGTCGGTGGGCCGGCGCATTCCGATCATCTTCACTACCGGAGAAGAAGATACGGCCCGGTACATCAGTCTGTTACTCAAGCAGTCCGAGTTTTCCTCGGAGAGAGAGACACGACCGGTTGCGATTCCCGTCGAGGCCGAAGAAAGGCAGCCTACGGAAGGCAACTATCAAGAGCAGATTCTGGCGCATATTCCCGGACTTATTCCGGCCAATATCAAGACGTTGATGGAGACCTTCGGAAATCTAAAGTCGGTGTTTGGCGCTTCAGAAGACCAATTGAAATCGATCAAAAGCATTGGACCCAAGAAGGCCAAGGCGATTGTCGCGGCATTTCAGTCGCCTTTCCACGCCCGTGCTACCACGCGCAGGAGATAGTAACAGCTAATCCTCCTTGTTTGCGAAGCAAAGAACTCTCATCTTTCGCGCTTGTCACCGGCTTGTACGTAGCTATATTAGCGGCGTGAGGCTCAGTCGTAGTTCCGCAGTCCTCTGGACGCTTCTCGCCGCCCTGATTCCTCTGGTATTGTATCTTTGGACACTTTGCCCCACGGTTTATTGTGGTGATGGCGGTGAACTCGGTCTGGCGGCTACTACTCTGCAAATCTCTCACCCACCAGGCTATCCCCTGCTGACCAACTTCGGGCATGTCTGGACAGTCATCTTGTTTTTCCTCCGCCCAATTCTGGCGCTGAACATCCTCTCGGCGCTGTTTGCGGCGGTGGCAGCGGCCTGTGCTTATGTGCTTCTGACCATCATCACCGACGGAGCAACGACATCTCGGCGACTGATTAATCTGGCGCTGGCAACCGCCTTTGCTCTGGGTCAGACGCTCTGGTCAGTGGCCACCAACTTCGAAGTGTATTCCCTGGCCGCGCTCATGGCAGCATTGATTGCCGTAATGCTAACCCGATTCTATCAGTCCAAAGACCGCCGATTGTTTTTGTTGGCCTGCTATTTGTTTGGTTTAGCACTCTGCAATCATCTCTCGGTCGGTTCTCTGGGAATAATGCTGCTTGTGGCCGCCTGGTTGTGTAGGGAAAATCTCTCGATCAGCGATTGGCTACTGGGACTGGCCCTGATTCTATTGCCACTGACTTTCTATGGCTATCTTTATGTGCGCTCATCATTCAATCTGGTTCTCGATTGGTATGATCCCCAGACCTTCTGGGGGCTAAAGCAGCATCTATTTGCGAAGACGTATCAGCGTTACATTGCCACGCCTCATTGGAGTGACATCATCCCCTATTTCATCGGCCTGGCGCGCCTGCTATCGCATGAGCTGGTACTGCCGTTTACCGTGCTGTCATTACCGGGCGCGCTCCTGCAATATCGGCGCGATCGCAAACTGGCGATGATGCTATTGTCGATTGTGATCGTCAACTGTGGCCTCAATTTCAACTACCTGATTCCCGATATCACTCCCTACTTCCTGCCATCGCTTCTGATCGCAGTCGTCTGGATTGCGGAACTGCTGAATTGGCTGACACGGCGGTCACGGATATGGTCAGGCACGGCTGTCGCATCGGCACTGGTGATTACTATCGTCACGGCAGCAGGCAACTTCGCCCGCTGCGACATCAGCGACCGGTACGGCGCAGAAGAGTACGCTCAGGATCTATTCGAGCGCGTGCCGGAAGGCGGCACCCTATTTTGCGGTTCTGATAATTCCATGTTTCCGGCGCTCTACCTTCATTATGCGGAGAACTACCGGCCTGACTGCAAGGTTTACGGTCACCTGCCGACACTAACTCGGTTGCGCAATGATCTCGGGCTGGGGACAACTCCCGGCTTCAATAAGTTTCCCGATCTCATGCGTTACGCCGTGGCACACGTCGAGGCGCCGCTGGTGTTTGCGCGCGAACCGATGCAATATGTAAATGATTTCCGCACAGTCGTACCGACACTGTTCTCCAGCGGACTGGTCCACTATCGCGACTCCGGTTCACAAGTGCTACCGAAGAGCATGCACGTCAATTGGCGTCATCCTCCCAAACTGTACGACCAGAAGGAAGCGCTGCTCTATGTCACGTATGATCTGGTCAACGGTGAAGAACTGGTCAAGCTTGGTGACTCCGAGGGAGAGCGTCTCTGGGCGCAAGCGGTTGAGATCATACACGCACAGGAGAACTATGCGCTCAGTAACGAACTGTCCGCCTATTTTGTCAGCGTGGGGAATTTGCGGCTGGCAAGTAAAACTCTTGAGCAAGGACTTGCGCTTGGGGGGCTGCGATTCGAACAGCGCCTGCGACTCCTCGAAACACTGGGGAGCGTCACATTTGAGTCCGGTGATGAAAAGAAGGCAAAGGAGATATTCGAGCAAGTTGAACGCATGGAACCGAATAGTACGATTGCAGGATATCACTTACTGGCACTAGGGGCAGGCACAGCGATCCGCTCCAACCGCTTGAACGACGCCATTGCCACCTATCGCCAGATGCTACAACTGTATCCACAGCAGCGTGAGGTCAATTTGCAGCTCGGCAAACTACTTCTACAGACAGGAGATACCGTCGCAGCCAGAGCGATGTTTGACGTCTGTATTCAGGACAACTACGGGGTCGACTTCATCCACAAACTGCTTAGATAGACGTATTCGAGGGGCTGGTCAAAGCTGTTCCTAATTTTCTTGACAGAAGAGGTAAAGAGGTTATATTGCCGCCCGATATATTGGTGAGAGATACTCCCCGGTAGCTCAGTCGGTAGAGCAGCTGACTGTTAATCAGCGGGTCGCTGGTTCAAGTCCGGCCCGGGGAGCTTTTTTTTGCAGAAGACGGCCCCCTGAGCTATTTTCTCCGCCGTCATTAACAGAACCCTCTGACAAGAATCCTCTTGGATCGGTTACGTGGGCTCGTTGATCAGCTTTCGTCGACGCCCCCAAGGCTGTTCGTGTCCGGATTCAGTTGACGTCAAATATGCAAAACCTTGCATCAATTTATGGCAGTGTTATCTTGCCCCAATGACGACTGAACACATAGATATCCCACAAGACGATAATACAAAGAAAGCGGACACTTCCAAACAGGGAATGGAATCCAAGTCTGTTCAGATACCAAAACAAATAGCTCAGTTTCGCATTGAAGAACTTCTAGGAGAGGGCGGTATGGGAATCGTGTATCGCGCCTATGATGAGACCATGCGCCGCACTGTCGCCCTCAAAGTGTTGCACCCTTCTCTGGGGATTTCCAAGTCCACTCAGATGCGGTTTGTGCGCGAGGCGTGGATTGCAGGGCAATTGGATCACCACAACATTGTCAAAGTGTACACTCGTGGAGAAGACAAGGGCACGTCGTACATCGCCATGGAGTTTGTCGTAGGGGGTTCCTTGGCTGATTTCATCCGAAAGAAATCGGAGGAGACCGCTCCCCCAGGTCAGGAATTTAAGGACACGGTTGCCGAGTTGTATATCCGCGATACCGTCGCAAAATTTGTCGGACTCGGGGAGGCTTTGGAGCATGTGCACACAAAGGGATTTATTCATCGGGACATTAAACCACTTAATATTCTGATCTCCGTCAAGGACGACGCGTTCAAATTGACTGACTTTGGCATTGCCCACGCGGAAGACATGACGAAGATAACGAGGGCCGGCGATTTCATGGGGACAGTGCATTACATGTCGCCCGAACTCCTCACAGCACATAGATCAATCGTGGATAAACGCACTGACATATATTCGTTGGGGGTTACCCTCTACGAAGCTTTGACTCTATCCCTGCCGTTTGAAGCTGATAGTTCAGAGAAACTTATAACTGAGATCTTAACAGGCCATCGCATACCGCCAAGACGACGCAACAAGGCCATTCCGCACGATCTTGAGACGATCCTGATGAAAGCGACAAATCAGGATGCAGATAGGCGTTACCAAACAGCACATGAATTCGGTGAGGATCTGCAACGATTTCTTTCAAAGAGACCAATACTGGCTAGGCGTGAACGACTCTATGCAAGAGCATTAAAGTTCGCCAATCGACACACCAATGTCGTACTAGTCAGTGCGTTTTCAATCACCATGCTGATCGCTTCTGTCTACCTTTATTCGAAACACATAGCTCAAAAGTCGAAAACCGAACAAATCATTGCTGTGCTGAATTCTTTTATCGAAAACCGAGGGTCTCTTCCCAACATTGCCCCACTTAAGTCAGATATTGTTGGGGTCCTATTAAATCGTCTTAATACTGGTACTCAAGACACATTGAGCACTTTGTTTTTGAAAGCAATGGCTGTTGACGAGGTAAAATTACCGGTATACGGTTCTTTCGATGCAGTGAAGGCCACAGTCAATGCAGTGAATGCTCCAGTTATTGGTGATAGTGTCTCATATCAAGAATTCCGGCACGCTGTGGCCATTATTTCTACTTATGAACTATCATTTAACGGCAGTTCATTTAAGCGATTCGGTGAAATCGCTAAATCGCTAGCACCGGTGTCACCAGATACAAGACTTATGGTCAGTCTAAGTGCCTTTTTTGATCCAGTGATGGACGGGCGGTATAAAATTGCTGTTCGTCGCATCTCCAAGTATTACAGAAACGTAGCGTTGTATAAGTACAAGGAACAATCAGTATCAAGAGCGTCTGACATGAATCAGGACTCGCTTGAAGAAATCAATTCTTCAAGTACGGAACCATTGGCATTGACATCAGGTAACCGATTACCAACTGTACCAATGTCTATTGATTCTTGTGTAGACAGCTTTTCGGTTTGGATCATTAAGAAGCCTCCTGATGATTATCCAAGAGCAATTCATAGCAACGTTTTAAGAACTGAGATCGAGGGAGCGGTGAATATAACTCGTGTCTCAATATCACGTGATGAATCAGAGCCGTGGCATACAGCAGTGGCTATCGAAGGTTGCATAAAGAAAGACATTTCTATTCCTGTTGCGGCGAATCTAGAGGTTCTCGACCAACAATCAAGAGATGTCCTCTTGCAAGGGACCTTTATGCTTTCAAAAGACCGATTTGATCTTAGCTCCCTTGATAATGGCGCTTACAGTGCCTCAGACTCTTTAACATATTCTCCCGACTCCTCGTGCATAACGAACGCCTATTTTGGATATGCTCTTTTGTTCTTTGGCGGATCAACTCTCAAAGAGGCGAAATTGAATTTCGATCGACTTGTGAGGCGTGGGCAGTTCGACGCGAATTTAGTCTTGATACCGGATCGTAGGCTGGCATACAGCCTTGGAAACACCGATGAGTTCTTTGGCGATACACTAAGATTCAATATCAAATTTGTTGTACGTCGTCAAATCAATTTGGACAAGAGGCGCTGAGAGTTAAGATACGGTTTGAGCTGGGGCAATAATTTTTCAGTAGTGCTCTCCCAGAAGGTTGACGTTCGCCCTCGATCTCGCTCAGAAGGCGCTCCAAATTCTTAACGATTTACCCAAATTGTCTCTTAGCTCAACTCCCTTTCGTGTCCAGATTTAGCTGACGGCAAACAAACACTTCCTTCGTCA
>JAPLUP010000089.1 GCA_026397575.1 Candidatus Zixiibacteriota bacterium | reverse complement strand
CGGCGGCGGCAAGGCGTGGCTAGAGTGTTGTCTCAATCGTGCAGAAAGTGCCGACCCCCGAATCGCTCGTGCCGCTGCCGACAAACGCCGGTGTCACCCAGATCCCTGCCGTTGCGATATTGACAAACAGCAGAAGCATTACAAGTATTCTTTTCATCTTAGTCTCCTATCAAGCCCGCGCCAATTATCTCACAACGTCGCCGCGCTGAACTGCCGTAGGCCGAAAGACGGACTCGAATTTGCGGACGGTTGGCGATAACGCTCTCTTCCGACGAATAGTACACGATCTCGGCGTCGTTGAGCTGCCCGTTTTGATTGTTCCAGTAGTTGTGCCAAACCCAGCCGTGGTTATTCAGCGTATCCCCCATCATTCGCACGGCGTACTGGGGCGGGATGTTCCAGGTCAGCGACGTGCCAGTCGCCGTGTTGCTACGACTCTGATGCAGTGAATCGAGCACGGTGTCGACCACGTCGCTGTTGAGTCCCCGTGCTCCACCGACGTTCCACCGATAGCTATCGGGGCTCTGCTTGTATCGATAGGTCCAGCAAACAAAGTCGGTGGTCGTCTGACCTGTCGCGCGTCCGCACTTCCAGAGCAGCTTCAGCAGCTTGATTCCGTTGGTCGACTCCCACAGAGAATCCCCCGCGTCGTTGACAACCTGCTTGACTTTCGTGCGCACTTTGAACTGCTCCACCACCGACGACGATTGCCACAACTTGCGTTGCATGGCATCGTTCTTGATCTTCATGAACGTCACCTTCGGGTCAAAGTCGAAGCCGGTGTAAAGATCAGGCCAGCCACCATAGCTCTCAAGCGAATCAGTACCGGATGAGTTTTCCGCGAATGCGTCCTCGATCTCAATCCACCCGCTGAAACAGGCGTTATGCGTAACAAATTGATTCAGCGTATCGCGCGTCGCCCAGGCAACCGTGCGGGTGAAAATCGTGTAGAATTGACAAGAGTCCCTCGGTGTTTGAATCACCGAAAACAATCCCAGAAACGCGCGCCTCCCTTTGGCAATGGTGTTACCATCACCCGTGTTAATGATTGTCCCGCCGCTATCCGCCACGGCCAGATGCACGAATGCCGTATCGACCGCGTTGTCTTTGTCGATAATCAACGGCGCGACATTATGAAACGTGTCCGGGAATGCCAGTCCGTAGATGTCCACGGCTGTCGGCGTCCACAACAACACCGTATCTTGAAGCACCCGCGTGATCCAATGGTTGCGATTGACCGCCCGCACAAAACCGGCATTGTCCCCCGTTCGCCCGTTGGTGCCGTCGGAGTTGATGCCGAGATTGATCTCGTTCCAATTTTCCGACAGCAGACTGACAAATCCGACGCGCGACTTTGCCACGGTATCCGCGTTTGCCGATGGCGCCGGTATGGCGACTTCATTGCCGCACCAAATCACTACATCGAACGCCGTGTCGAAATACACCGGCGTCCGAATTGCTACGGTGTCTGGCGTAATCCAACGGACATTGTATTCCAGATCGTTTACCAGCGAGTTATACAACAGGGTATCGTAGCCTTTGTTGGCGACATTTTCGACAACCAACGCCGCACGTTTACCTGCGGCCGTCAGCGATGCGCCGAATAGCAGCACGCACAACAGGACTATTCCGATGCGGCTGCGTCCGTAGCCCTCGTTTCCTCTGCTTCTGATGATAGTTCCTCCTTCCGCAGTTGATTGATAAGCTCCCAGATTTTCTGCTTTTCCTCCTCCGGCAGCTTCAACTTCATTTTCAATTCCAGCGCCTTGAGGAGATCGCCGACTTTCGGATTGATCTCCTTGCTGCGCAACTCCTCAATGATCTTGTCCTGAATTTCCTCCAAGACTTCCAGATCGCTCGGACGCTTTTTCGGTGACCCGGACGCTTTCGCCATGCTATTCCATCTCCAAACTGGCTTCCAGAAGCTCGCACGACGTCTTCTTGAAACGGTGCCTGCAGACCGGGCAGCGACGGAACACACCGTCACTCGCGGCGAAAAACAGGACACCACAATGCGGGCACAATAGTCCCTGTAGTTGCAGATTCATCATTGCCTTCACCCCATTTCGATTATCAGCAGATCGACCGAAGCCACCTGCGAGGTTTGAACCGCTTTCGCCAAAGCAAACGACTTCTCCCCTTCACTCCCCTGCACGAGCACCGGGATATTCCCTTTCGCAATTGGCAGCACGCGCGGATTGATCAGTAGTTCGGGAAGCTTGTTGCCCTTGACATCGGCCAGATCACCATACCCAAGCTGCTGCACCGACCCGCCGAGCGCGACCGTCGTATGCACAAGGCGTTTCGTTGATCCTTCGGTTTCGGTAATGACAAACTGTGGTTCGAATGCCGCAACCGATCCCCAGACATTGATGCCGGAGACCCACCACATCTTCTTGCCAAGGAGGTAACTCAAAGTCGGGTTCATAGCTCGATCCCTCCCGTCACCACGGTTGGTGACTTAAGTGCCGGGCGCTGTCCCGCGAATCGCGCCGCCAACTGCATGCCATCGAAGTAGTACTTGTCCGCCAATTCCCGCCAGCCGCGTGCGATCTGGGCTGCGCCGCTCGTGCCGGTTGTCTCCAATGCCGCCGCGGCTTTGGCCCGGCACAAGATCGCGAGTGCCAGATAAGTCTCCGCCGTAATGAGCGTCTGATCTGCCGAGTCCTGATAAGACACATCTATCAACTTCAGCAGCAGATCATCCGCTTCAGTGATCGCGTTCGCGATCTGCGCGTCATCAAAGCCACCCGTCAGAGTCTGGTAGTCGACAAGCACGGTCTGGCCGTCTTCGATCGCGCCGGATGTTATCCGTCTGATTGTCCCCTTTTCGTAATTGACCGTGAAATCGACCCCTTCAACGTAGAGTCGATAGGTGTAATACCAAACTGCGACCGCAGCCCCGGAACCGATCATTCCCGTGGCAATGCGGGCCAGCGTGCCTTCTACGTGGTCAACGTGGTAGTCGGTATTCTCGGTGTAGATCGTTCCCAGCGA
>JAPLUP010000440.1 GCA_026397575.1 Candidatus Zixiibacteriota bacterium | reverse complement strand
ACAATCTCACCCGTGAGATACCCGATCAACTGCCTGGTGACGACGCACTGGAAACCGGGCTATAAGAGCATCATCAACTATCTCACGACGTTGTTTTTCATCCCGGTCTTCGTGATGCTCGATCAAGCGCCGCCGGTGATCTACTGGATTATGCTCATCGCCATCAGTGTGCAGTTGTTCGTGAATCCATTACTGCTCGGTGTTGGCGTGCTTAAACCCGTCTTTGACAGAAAATACTAGGAAAGAGGTACGAACCATGCAGCAGGTATACAGCAAAACGATTGAGAAGCCATGCGGCTTCCTATTCGCACGTTGGTCGGCGGGAGCAAAAGCATTCGAATTGTCTCTGCCCAAAGAACAGCGCGTGATCGCCGATCCGTTGGCGCACTACTACGCCGGCCAGGAAGGAATGAAAATGGTCGGCATGATGCAGATGATCAATCCATCGGTGCGTAAAGCCATTGTACTCCGGGCGCGCTATATGGACGACTATGCGCGCACCTGCCTCAATGAAGGCTTCGAGCAGGTCGTTCTGCTTGGCGCTGGCTACGACAGTCGCTATTTCCGCATGCCGGAGTTTCATCAGGCGCAAGTCTTCGAGCTTGATCTACAGTCGACTCAACAGATCAAGAAAGCCCTGACCCGCCGCATGTTTGGCCGACTTCCGAGTAACGTTACCTATGTCGCCACCGACTTCTCCAAAGATTCGGTTACCGACAAACTGTTGGGCGCCGGCTTTGCTCGGCACGAGCGCACGCTCTTTATCTGGGAAGGTGTCACCCTTTTCCTGAACGAAAATATCATCGCCGAGACGCTGAACCGACTGGCGGAACTGGGTCCGAATAATCGCATCACCTTCGATTTTGTTCCGCCGGAACTGACCGATGACGAGACCGACTACAAAGGCAACCGCCAGTTGATTGAGATGTGCAATTCAATCAACGAACCATTGACTTTCTCCAGTCGTCCCGATCGTATGAAGACGATTATGGAAAGCGCTGGCTTCGGCAAGGTGCAGATCGTCAGCATGCGGGAGGCCAACCGGCTTTACTGCGGCACTGATCAGATCGAAGACAGCTATTTCTTTGCCACCGGTGAGACAAAGACCGCTGCGGCGACGAAGACCGGAGGTCACGATAAGGTGAGCGAAGATGTGTAACACCGAGTTCAACATGCTCAGATCATACCACTTCGTCGATCCGACGACGGTCGCTTTGATACTGAGATCCGGGATTGTGCTGTTTCTGAAGTTGGCGTGCTGTTTGTGGATTCTGTTCGGTGGCGGGGCACTCTTGATTGAGTTCCTCGGGAGACGTGCTTCGTGGTTTAGCCGTGCGCATCGAATCGCCGGTGATACTCGGCTCACAACGCACCAGACCGGATGGCTACTGAGACGCATACTGGCGCCGATGTTGGCGGCTCTCCTGTTACTCTCAGGCGCCGCCAGCGGAAACGATCAGGTCATACAGAAGCCGCTTTCAAGATCAGTGGCCGCCGATTGGTCAGGCACTTGCACGCTTGTGCCCATCGTCGTTGGTCTTTTGGGGCGAGCGGCTATTCATAAGAATAATCACGATATCTCCGTCGCGGCAGGACTGCTCTGCGTCGGTGGTCTGGTGGTCGGTCCAGCGACTGGCCACACTTATGCTCGTCAATATGACCGCTGTCTTGGGGGCACGCTTGCGAGATGCGCATCCGTGACCTTGATGCTATCATACCTGCACTCCGACCAACATGGACCTGCTGCTGCTCCAATAGCTGCCGTTGGTGTCTTTGTGTTCCTGGTCAGCTTTGGCTATGACATCGGCACTGTTGGGAGGTCAGTCGACAAATACAAGCACAGCTACGGGTTCTCTGACGTGCGGATAGCGCCGACTTACTTCGCCAGCCATAAAGCACCCGGAGTGATGTTGACATTGTCTTTTTGACGGAGAAAGGACTGATGATATGTGCAAAACTCTGATCACTGCCTTTGCCTTGACGTTCCTGCTCAACTCGAACGTTGTGGCAGCAGATACAACTTCGACTGCAGCTCCCAAATCGAGGAACACGGCGCTGACCAGTTCACTGCTCTGCACGCTCGTTCCGGCAGCGGTGGGTGGCGCCTTGATATTACATGGGTCAAATAGTGGTCAGACCGATAACACTGAAGCGCTGGCCGGATTGGCGATTGGATCAGCGGGCATAATTCTTGGCCCCGGCGCGGGGCATGTCTACGCCGAAAGAACGGGACGATTCTGGAGGGGCGTCGCTATTCGTGGAATGGCAGCCTCGATTGCGGCGGCGATATCATTTTCCGCTTCCAAGAATTCATTCTCTATAGGTGAAGGTGTCGCGCAGGCCTTGATGGCCTTGGCGGTAGGAGGTAGTATTTGCCTCGGGAGTGCCATATACGATATCTCCACCGTCGGAACCTCGGTTGATGACTACAATAAGGAACGCGGCTTCAGTAGCCTGACTCTCAGACCAACATATATTGCGGCACACAAAGCCCCCGGGCTAATGTTGACGATGTCGTTCTGATGGAGAGAGGATTGATAATATGTGTAGGATTCTAATCACTGTTTTTGCCCTAACGTTCCTGCTCAATTTGAACGATGCGGCTGCAGATACAACTTCTACTGCAACTCCCAAATCAAGGCGCACTGCCGTAATCTACTCATTGGTCTCGACGTCAGTACCGGTAGCCGTGGGCGGAGTGATGATGCACAATGAACGCAGTGCGCCCTTGGGAACAGGAATCGCTTCATTGGGGCTGATTCTTGGTCCCGGCGTTGGACATGCCTATGCCGGAAATATGAGACGATTCTGGACTGGAGCTGCCACTCGCGGCATAGTCTTATCGTCAGCGGTCGCGGTTGGGGCAATCCTAATTCATGGTTCGTCTGGAGATAGCTGGGAGGAGGGCTTGCCTAAGGCCATGCTTGCTATCGGTGTAATCGGCGCGGGCGTGACCATCTGCACTGTGAGCGCCATCCGCGACATCGCCACTGCTGACAATTCGGCTGACGCCTACAATAAGGAGCACGGCTTCTGGACCCTGACTCTCAGACCGACCTACATTGCCGCTTACAAAGCGCCCGGCCTTGTTCTCAAGCTCACATTCTGATTGACAAAGCACAAAGGAGAGTAAGATGAACATCAATGAAACATTTCTAAACGAATTTATGCAGCGCGTCGATATGCGCTTCTTCACGCCGGCATTGTATCAGTACCTGCGTGACTTTCTCGAGATCGAGAAGGTGCGGAAACATGATGGCCGGTACGTCATCAGCACTTTTATCCCACCGTTTCCCGGCAAGCCGTTCGACAGGTTTATGGAAACCTATTTCGGCAACGAAAGCCGCACCGCAATTCAATCGGTCGATCTGGCCCTCACCAATGCCTGCATCTTCAACTGCTGGCATTGCTACAACGCCGGCAGAGTCGTCTCCGATCTGTCGACCGAGACACTTCAGCGAGTTGTCACGCGCCTGCAAGATCTCGGCGCCATCGTCGTCAACTTCACTGGCGGTGAACCATGCCTGCGAAAAGACCTGATTGAGATCGTCTCGATGCTGCGCGATGACTCCTGCGGCATTCTGGCAACAACCGGCTACGGCTTTAGCGATGACTTGGCGAAACGTCTACGGGACGCCCGAGTCTATTCCATCTCGATTAGCTTGGACTCAGTCGATGAAACCGAACACGATACTCGTCGTGGCAGACCCGGCGCTTACAAGATTGCACTGCAGGGAATTGAAACGGCTAAGAAACACGGCTTCTATACTTACACCTGCGCGGTGCCGACGAGGAAGCTTCTTCAGGATGACAACTTCCGCAAGTTGGTGGAGTTGAACAAGAGTCTTGGGGTTGATGAGTTGCAGTTAATCGAACCGACCCCCGCGGGACGAATCCTCAGCACCGATGTCGGCTTTGGCGAAGAAGAATTCGCGACAGTGTTCCGCCTCATGGCAGAATACAACCTGGGGGATGGTGGCGTTGCGATCTCCTCGTTTGCACACATGGAGTCGCCCGAGTTCTTCGGCTGCGGCGCCGGACACTCGCACATCTATGTCGACGGCAGTGGCGAAGTGTCGCCGTGCAACATGATGCCGATCTCGTATGGCAACGTCCTCGAAGATGATCTGGCGGCTATCATCGCACGCATACAAGCTGACATCAAGCATCCCTACAGCATTTGTCTCGCTCACCAGCTTCGTGGCTACTTTGCCGAGTGTGCCAAACATGGCCGACCTGCATCAGTCTCTGACGTTCCTCCCATACCGCTTCCGGACGAACCGCTACCGCGCTTCTTCCGGATTCTGGAACAGCAACCGACTGAGACCGCCGGCCATGAGGAAATCATCAAGGGCTACAACAACGCCAGTGCCACCTACGAGGACTACTGGCTCTCCGTGGCTTCGGCGCCTATTGATGACATGTTTGCGAGACTGCAGATCAGCCCCGGCGCAACTGCCGTTGATTGTGGCTGCGGTACCGGCTATTCGACCGGAAAATTGGCACAGATGGTTGGTCCGGAGGGCAAGGTCATCGCAATTGACCTGACCGAAGGCATGGTCAACAAGGCCAAGCAGCGGATCAGACAACAAGGGCTTACCAACGTCGAGTTCCGCATTGGTGACGTGCTGGAAGAGCTGCGCCGTTTTCCCGCCGAGTCTGTCG
>JAPLUP010000524.1 GCA_026397575.1 Candidatus Zixiibacteriota bacterium | reverse complement strand
AAACCTGAGAATCTCCCAACCTAACAACCACCCAGACCAACTACATACCTATTTCCCGTCAAAATCAGCATCTTGCAGCAGTCCCATAACAAGCGACTGGTCCGGCATCACCTTGGCCGCTTGCTCACCTGCTGTTGTATATTTTTATTGTCAATGTGATAATTGCGCTTGACATCATGTAAAGAATACTGTACTATATGGTTAAAATAAGGATGAAACGCAAACTCTAAAGAGAACCATGAAAACCAATCTCCGCAGATTCAGATTCGATCGCGGCGAGCTTAGCCAACAGCAGCTGGCCGAAATGGTTTCGGTCTCCCGTCAGACCATAGTGTCAATCGAGCGGGGCGACTACGCCCCGTCGGTGAAGCTGGCTTTGCTTCTGGCGAAGAAGCTCGAGACGACTGTTGAAGAACTCTTTGTCCTGGAGGATAGAGATTATGCTTAAGAGAGATCCCATATTCTGGTGTGCCGCCGGCATTTTCATCCTCGCCCTCCTACTCATGGCCGTCACACAGAATCAACTCTGGCTGGTTCTGATGATCGGGTCATATCTGCTTCGGCCGACCCTAGCCTCGCTCGGCGTTGCCAGACGCTATGTTGACGAACGGCAAATGAGCATCCAGTACCGGTCCGGCAATATCGCCTTCGCGGTTATGCTCATCACATGCATTGTCCTGGCGATCAAACTCAACGCTGATGGAAATCCCTCCTGGGAGATGTTCAATGTCGCAATAATTGCCGGATTAGCGACCAAGGCGTTATTCAATGTGATTTTGGTTAAGAACTGCCGCGAGGCCGCAACCAAGATCATCATAGCAGCCGGCCTCTTGATAACGCTGTTCACATCGATGGATTCAATGGAAGGTGGACCCTCGCTTGGGACTCTCATTAACGTGTCCCCGGGACTAGCAATCGTGGGATTAGGGCTGCTGTCAAAGAAGTTCCCGAGAGAAATCGGGGGGATAATACTCGTAATGACAGCAGTACTTGTACTCATTATCCTCAGCAAAGGGCTGACTATTTACCAGGTCGCGACCGCTCTCATTGTGGCCGTGCCGTTAGCGACTGCCGCAGCCTTCCTTTTCAAGCGCGATAAGAGTGAACCCGAGATTGAACCAAAGAAACCGACGTGAGATGATAACAGGCGCTGCGGACGCCCGCGAGCGCAAACGAATGAAGAACTGCTTGCACTTGGATTGGCGGCCAAGGTTTTGGCCAAAGTGTCATGATTGGGAAGGGGGATTGATCGCAAAGAATTAGTCAGGAGTTTTCAAACCGTGCCGTTGAGTGGAGGGCACGCAAAGATACGGTATTAACAGGAGGTAGTCTCATGAAACGCTTAGTCATCGCCACACAAGGCGTATGCACGCTGGTTGTTGCTCTCCTTGCTGCAACAGCTTTCGCGGTAACCGCACTGGCCGGGCCGACAATCGATGGTTCGACCCCGATTGATCAACTGAAGGCTTATGCTGAGCAGGGTAATGCTGACGCAATGCTCGAATTAGGTGAAAGGCTGATTCAGGGACAGGGGGTCGAAACTAACGCAGCCGAAGGATTGCAGTGGCTTCACAAGGCCGCGGATTCCGGCAAGAACCAGGCATGGTATGACATCGGTTTCGTCTATTCGAACGGCGTGGGGGTCAACATGGATTTGGCAGAAGCCATGAAATACTTTCGCATTGGCGCGGACAAAGGAAATGCAGACTGTCAGACCAGTATGGGCATGCTCTATCAGGCGGGGAAAAATATCCCGGGTGGAGTAGAGGCCGATCTTACAGCGGCCGCGAAATGGTATCGCAAGGCAGCCGACCAGAACCATCCAGAAGCGATCTATCACCT
>JAPLUP010000082.1 GCA_026397575.1 Candidatus Zixiibacteriota bacterium | reverse complement strand
GGGACTCGGGTCGCGGGCCGACGAAAGTCATGGAACCGCTCAGAATGTTCAACAACTGTGGCAGTTCGTCGAGTTTGAAACGGCGCAGCAGTCGGCCAATATGGGTAACACGCCGATCACCGGAGACCGTGAGTTCCAGTTGTCCGTTGCTGGATGAACGCATCGTGCGAAACTTGACCAGCCTAAAGATTTTGCCACCTCGTCCTATGCGAGTGTGCACAAAGAACGGTCTGCCGGGAGAAAAAATAAGCAAAGCCAACATGACCAATATCCAAATGGGGGACGTCGCGATAGTCAGCAGCAGAGCCAGGAGGAAGTCAGCAAGCCATCGCAAGAGCGTTCATCTCACAATCCGCGATTTCCACGCAAACAACTTCTTGAAGCATTCGGCGACATACTTGATCTCGTCTTCCTTCAGGTCGACGTAGAACGGCAGAGTGATCACCGACTGGTAGTGGGCGTAGCTGTTTGGCAGATCGCGTCGCGTGTAATGGTAATGCTTCTTGTAGTATGGTTGCAGATACAGTGGAATGAAGTGGACGGAGGTACCGACACCCAGAGACCGAAGCTTCTCGATGACTTCGTTGCGCCGCCGCTCGCCGCCGTTACGCAGTTTGACGATATACAGATGCCAGGCGTGCGTCGTTCCGTCCGGTTCAATTGGTAAGAGCAACTCGTCGATCTCGGCAAGATAGTGATGGTACATTTCCGCAAGGCGACGGCGTTGCTTCTGGATCTGTTCAAAGCGTCGTAGTTGCATCAATCCGATCGCGGCGTTGATGTCGGAGAGATTGTATTTGTAGCCAAGTTGCAGGATCCGATACTTCCACGATCCCCTGCCGGAATATCGTTTCCAAGAGTCGCGTGACATCCCGTGCAGAGAAAGCACTCGCAGGTTGTCATAGTGTCTTCGGCTGTTAGTGACGACCATGCCGCCTTCACCTGTGGTCAGGTTCTTGGTGGCGTAAAATGAGAAACAGGAAAAGTCGGCGGTGGAGCCGACCGGTTTGCCCTTATGGGTTGCACCCAGTGCGTGTGCGGCGTCGTGGATGATTGTGAGCTTGTACTTCCGACGCAACGATTCGATTTTCCGCAAGTCTATCGGCAGACCGGCAATATGTACCGGCACAATTGCCCTGGTTCTGTCGGTGATGGCCGCAGGTATCTGGTGGAGATCTATGTTGAGGGAATCACGCTCCGTGTCGACAAAAACAACCTTGGCGCCGGTTTGGATAATAGTCTCGGTGGTCGCGACAAAGGTGTAGGGCGTGGTAATAACTTCGTGGCCGGAGCCGATACCGGAGGCCAGCAGAGAGAGATGTAATGCTGCAGTGCACGAATTGACGGCGAGCGCATGCTTGGCCCCCACATAGTCAGCAAATTCCTGTTCGAACTCGTGAGCAGTTTTGCCGGTAGTGAGCCAACCCGAGCGCAGGGTCTCCACAACTCTGCTGATTTCGCTCTGATTGAGTCTAAGTCGATAAAAAGGAACTTCGCGAATCCGCACAAACGCCTGCCTGATCAAAGTTGATCGGTAGAATATGTGCGTGTGGGAATGATGTAAAGGAAAAAGTGCGGCGGCTACCGGAAAGGGAATGCTTCTAAGCCGACATTGCCATCTGAATGAACGTGCTGCTGCACGAATACTCTTCCAGCAGTCGACGGCTCAGAGCGTCCGTCAGTTCGGTTGTCAGACCGACATATTCTCCGATTTCAGGCTGCAAATACGACCAGCCCTCGATCGGCGGCAGTTTCTTTTCGAAAGTTAGGCGCGCAAGATAGTCAGCGACATGAATAACGCAGGAGTACTTGCCATCTTCACCTTTCGGGTCGGCGGGAGAATGATGGAATTCAATGGCCTCCTGAATGGAAGTCGGCAGCTTCCAGTTCTGTGCCAACATACGTCCGATGAGCGTGTGGGGGTAACCAACCACGGACTCCTCTGCCTGATAGTCAGCGAGTCTCTGTTCTTCGAGTTGTTGCTTGATTCGCTTGTGATCTTCGGGCATGAAGCAGCAGATGATCAGTTTGCCAATATCATGAAGCAGTCCCGCCGAGAATGCCACTTCCGGATCGTGATAACTAAGAGAGCGATGTTGTTTGATGAGCATGCGACCGGCCAGTGCAGTCGCCAGTGAGTGCCTCCAGAATGCCTCCTGGAAATCAGTATCGAGTTTCTGCGACTTGAACATATCAAACACTGAGGAGGACAAGACCAATGACTTGACCGCTTCCAAACCAAGCACGAGAATCGCCTGCCTGATACCGGTGATTTCACTTCTGGCACCATAGAAAGCAGAATTTGAGAGTCGCAGGACCTTGGCACTCATCGCGGCGTCTTCCGACATGATGGCAGCAACGTCTTTGACGGAAGTCCTTGGATCATTGATGACTTTCGTAATCTGGGTAAACACCAGCGGTGGCGAAGGAAGATTGCTGATTGTACTCAAACGGCGTATAAGTTTTTCCTCTGAAGTAACAGTCTGCTGGGCTAGCATATCCTATGCCTCTCTAATGGTCTCAATTAGACGATCGATGATCTTTTCTATCACGTCTTGGTTATCATAAGCCCGTGCCGCCACCAATTGCCTAGCGCGCTCAACCCTATCTTCCCTCACCGGTACCTGGTCCTGGGAAGGCGAAGACTCGCTTCGCATCGTTGACTCAGACGGTTTTTGCCTCGATTCATACTTGTCGACATAGTTAGGCGCAGTCCCGGGCTTCACTTCCTTCTGGAGTTTGTCCGTTGTTGCCGGCGCCGTTGCTTCAGGCTTCGGTTTGTCAACCAGCTTCGACTTGCGTGTCATATTCGAACTTGTCGCCAGTGTCTTGTCAAAGAAGTCATCTATTTTCATCGTTCAGCGCCCCCGTCTATCTCTTCTTGTCGACGTACTGTGGTGTCCGCCTTTCAGGGGACAGGTACCCGGCAACTTTTCGTCCTTTCTCCAATTGCGCGAGTTGTTGGCGAATCGCCTCGTATTTGCTGCTGGCCACATCCTCGTTTTCCTTGACAATCTTGAGCGTCTTGGAAATCAGGGTCGTGATTGAATTGACCAATCGACGCACTTCGGGCGAGGAGGCGGCGAGACTAAAAAGATTCTTGTTGTCGGTGCGGAGTTTCGCAATTGTCTCTTCCGACTCACCGATGCGACTGCAAATTCGCTCTACTTCCCCGTACAAGTCGACAATTTTCTGCTCTTTATCGTACTTGATGTAGTCTCTTTGTTTGTCTATAATGATGAACAGAGACTGGTAAAACGAATACTCGTCCTTGAGCCCCGCTATCAACTTCGTTTCCAGCTTGGTGACGTCACTGTATTCCATCGGTACCTCAAATCTGCACAGAAACAACTCGTTGTATTGCAGATCGTTGCTTGGATCGGTTGTCAGTTGCTGCCGTGACGGCCTTGGGATCAATTCCTTCCCAGCCCTCCCTCAGAGTATTCATGATCCGATTGATGCCGTCTACAATGTCAAGATTCTTGGTCGCGTTCAGAAGGTAGATTTGGTTAATCAAGTAAGCGTATATGTCCGCGAGTTTCTGGGCAATTTCTCCTCCCTGCTGCATATCCAACGTTGTGTAAAGATGAAAGATTACCCGATGAGCTTTCTCTATCTGGTCAGAGAAGCCCTCACCATCGCCCGACTCGAGTCGTTGGCGAGCATCATTTAAGTACTTGACTGCGCCTTTATAGCACATGACGATGAGATCACGCTGACTCAAGCCTTCAAGCTGAGCCTTTTGGTAGCTGATCACGTTTCTATCCATTGCTTGAAGTCCCACTGTTGCTGTTTGAGGATCCAAAGATTGAAGAGAGACTCGCGAGTGCGCTGGTGAGATAATCCGACTCACTGTTTAGCTGACCGATGAGAGTCTCCATCGCATTGAATTTATCCACAAGTCGTTGGCGTTTTAGTTCCATCCGTTCATTCATCTCAACAACCTGACTCTTGATATCGTCGACCTGCGTTTGCAGGGCATTGGTGCGGCGCGCGAAGGTGCCGTCCGTGCCCTTGGTTAAAGAGTTCGCCAAGTTCTGCGCTTGGGCGGCGACACCTCTGGAGATTTTGATCGTGGCATCCTTGCCTGTTTGCAGTG
>JAPLUP010000432.1 GCA_026397575.1 Candidatus Zixiibacteriota bacterium | reverse complement strand
GTGCTTCCGAGCAGGGCGCTGAACAGTCCGTCTGTTACCTGGACACTGGCGTGGAGTTCAATCCACAGAGGCGAGCCTCCCGTGGGGGCTTCGAAAATGCGATACGTAATGTCAAAAAAACCATTGACCGGCTGGTCAGTGGCGTCCAGCAGCCGCCCCTGGTGAGTCATAGTTAGCGGAACCGCGGCAAAAGCTCCGGTTGACATCATAGTGAGGCAAAGCGCCACCACAACAACGAACAGTCCACGAAAGAAACTCATGTCTGCTTCTCCTTTTTGTTGGTAAACCTTTAGTTATAATTTCATCAATCCAAAAACTTCGCCAATGAAGCATTGACTCAGAACAAAGACTGTTACGATCTACATAGTCCATATGTTTGCATTTGGATAGATTACTGTCAGGCCGGGGTTCTGCAAGACGTGGGTACTTGATCTGATTAGCGCAGTCAAAGCTCGCCATGTGGTGTGCTTTGCCTGAGGATGCCTTTGATGGAGCCTGCGAATGTTACGGACTCTCAAGCGCTGTCGGAGGTTGGTACGGATGCGGGGATGGTGTTTGCCGACAAGGGGTACAGCGCGGCAGCGGCGCGGGGCTATTTGGTGTCACGGGGGTGTCATGAGGGGGTGATTCTGAAGAGCAACAGGAAGGATAAGAATCGTGATAAGGATCGTTGGTTAAGCGCGGTGCGCATGCCGTTTGAGGGGGTTTTCGCCCGGTTGAACCAGAGGGCACGCTATCGCGGAACGATCAAGAACCAGTTTCAGGCGTTGATGCCGTCCTTCGCTCACAACCTCAAACGTATGATCAAGATCGAGACTGGCCCGATTCCCCTGATCTAGGTCTAAAAGGAGTGGTCTGTCCAATAACACCCCGAGGCGGTCAGTGAGGCTCGAAAAGCCGAGAACCAGCCGCAAAAAGAATCCGCCAAACTACAGAATCTCCCAACCTGACAACCACCCAGACCACCCGCTATCATGAAAGTCAAGGGCGTTTCGGGTGGCAATGACTTCCTCGCTGGTTTTTCTGAGACGTCATCAGAGGTCGTGACAATAAATGTTACTGCAGGCCTTAGTCGTTCGGTTCCATTTGGAACTGCTGCCGGCAATACCGCCCCAGATAACTTCTGCCAGTGAATCTAATCCCATGTGACCTGGATCGGCGACTTTAGTTGGCTTGGCATGACACTGGCTGCAGTCGCAAGCGTTTGCCACTATTCCCACCGAGATGTAAGAGGTATAGGCACCCACGGCAATTTGGTTGATCAATGTTTCGCCGCGAAGACCTTTGGGAGGGGCGCCGGTCTGATTGCCAATACCACCATGACAGGTGGTGCATGATCCCTGTCCGGGACCATGGCACAAGTTGCAGACAGTCGGATCGCGAGTCAATGTGCCGACGACGCCGTTGACGTGAAGATTCTTGCCAATGATACCTTACTGCTGATCCACGACGCCAGCGGATGTCTACTTTGGCCGGGATCAGAAGATCATGGTGAGAAGAAAGCGGATCGAAGAACTAACCCTAAAACTGAGGAGGAAGCACTACCAGATAAAGGTAGTCAGTTATTTGACTTGACAAACTCCATAGCATTCCTATATTGCGGGGGTGGTCAGCAATTACACCGCTTCGTCGATTACTTACTCAATCGTTATCGAAGGCCAGTACCGAAAAGAATCTTTGCTAACGTTTTAGACACTAACCCAAAGAAGAACCCACTTGGAGGAGGTTTTATGTCTAAGCGTTTCTCTCACTTATGGAGAATCACGGCAGCCCGCAGCGCTGTCCTCGCACTTTTGTTCGCGATACTGGCAACCGGACTCGCCACTGCTCCCGCAAAAGCAGGCAATACTGCTGTGCGCATCAGCGAAGCCGACTTTGCTTTGCCCGGACAGTACACTTACGTCCACATCACACTCGACAACCTCGCAAGTTTGCGTGGTTTCGGGGGATTTGATCTTCTGATCGCCTACGACGCGTCCGCGTTGACCCTCCAAGAAGCGACACCCGGAACCTTGATTGACTCCTGCGGTTGGGAGTATTTCACCTATCGATTTGGGGGGCAGGGCAACTGTGGTGGCCCTTGTCCTTCCGGTCTTGTACGTATTATGGCCATTGCGGAAGAAATCGGCCACCATCCCAGTTGCTTCTTCTCAGGCACGTCGGGCGTACTGGCGACATTGAAGTTCCTGGTTACAAACGATCCAAATTATGGCGGCATTTTTGTCCCAGTTGCTTTCTATTGGCTCGATTGCAGCGACAACAGCTTTGCGTCGATCACCGGAGACACTCTTTATTTCAGTCACAGAGTGTACGATTACCCCCTTGGAAGTGACATCACCGGCCAGCCAGGTTACGGTGGTTGGCAGGGGATTGAAGGTAGCCCCAACTGTTTGAACCTTCAAGGCAGTCCGCCGGATACCGCCGTGGATTTCTACAATGGTGGCGTTGATATCGCCTTCGTAGACCCAATCGACGGTCGAGGCGATCTCAACCTGAACGGCATTGCCAACGAGGTCGCCGATCTGGTCATCTACACCAGCTATTTCCTGCTCGGCATGGATGCTCTTCCGGCTATTGGCCGCGAAGCAGCGATTGCCGCTTCCGATGTGAATGACGACGGCAAAGTCCTAACTTATCAGGATGCGGTATACTTATATCGGATTGTC
>JAPLUP010000654.1 GCA_026397575.1 Candidatus Zixiibacteriota bacterium | reverse complement strand
CACGCCCTCCAAGGCGGCGTTGTTGCTGCTAACAGAGATAGAAGGTTTTGATCGCGGCTGGTATGCTTCCGGTGTCGGAGTAATTTCACATCAATCAACCGAACTGGCCGTTGCGATTCGATCCGGTCTGATCACTGGCAGAACACTTTCGTTGTTTGCCGGCGCCGGGATTGTCAAAGGATCCGACGCCGATCTGGAATGGCAAGAACTGGAACAGAAACTGGCGGCCGGAATAAACGCCCTAACCGGAGGCTCTCGATAAAAACCGGTCACCTGAACTTACTCTGGGCGAAACTGCTTGTCGAAGAGTTGGCGCGCAACGGAGTCACCAGAATCTGCATCGCTCCCGGCTCCCGCTCAACACCACTAACCATCGCCGCCGCCGAGAATGCCAAGATCGAAACCGTTGTTCACTATGATGAAAGAGGCGCTGCCTTTTATGCATTGGGATATGCCCGAGCTACCGGCAGACCGGCGGTAGTGATCTGCACTTCAGGTACCGCCGTAGCCAATTGTTTTCCTGCCGTTGTCGAGGCCGGTCAATCATGTGTGCCGCTGATCATCATCAGCGCCGACCGTCCGCCTGAGTTGTTGGATACCGGCGCAATGCAGACGATTGATCAAATAGGGATCTTCGGGAGATATACTCGCTGGGCATTTACTTTACCGACACCGGATGAGTGTATCACCCCCGCATTTGTCTTGACGACAGTTGATCAAGCTTGCTACCGTGCGACACGCTCTCCGGCTGGCGCCGTGCATCTAAACTGCATGTTTCGCGAACCGCTTGCGCCGACCGACGCAGCTCCCGACTGGAGTGAATATCTCGCTCCGATTTTGACCTGGTCAAACTCAGACAAACAGTATACGACCTACACATCTCCGGAGAGCGGCGGCTCATTCAATGGCAGTAACATTGCTCACGCAATCGCTACCTCGAAAAAAGGTATCATCGTCGTTGGCACACTGCGGAGTTGGCAAGACAAGAGCAGCATATTGAAACTGGCAGCGCAACTCGGCTGGCCGGTGTTTGCAGACATCTCTTCGGGTCTGCGCAGCAGCGGCGCTTTCTCTGAGAACCTACTTTGCCACTACGATCTTTATCTCCGCATTCCCGAAGTACGCACAGCTCTGGCGCCCGATTGTATCCTGCAGTTCGGCGGCACACCTATTTCAAAGTATCTTCTGCGATATCTTGCCGACAGTCGTGCGCGATGGATTGTTGTCAATGATCATCCCTTCCGTCAAGATGTCGAGCATGTCGTTAGCGATAGAATCGAAGCTGATCCGGCAGTCTTTGCCACTTTTTTGGCAGACAGTGTAGGCGCCAACCGGTCGACTCTGATGGAAAAGCTGACAACATCCGATCACATTGCAGGCAAAGTGTTGCGTGATCTTGTCGCAGTCCAGTCCAATCAGCCGCTTGAGTTGGCCGTTGCATGTGAAGTATTTTTCCAGAGTCGCGAACTGCGCGGCGTCTATCTGGCAACTAGTATGCCGATCCGCGACGCCGATGCAAGTGTCAGTCAAAGTGATCTGTTGCTGCCGGTCGCTGCGAATCGGGGTGTTAATGGCATCGACGGCACAATCGCGAGTGCGGTGGGGTTTGCCGACGGCTTGCAACGGCCGGTAACGCTCGTGATCGGTGATTTGGCGCTGCTTCATGATCTCAATTCGCTGGTGTTGGCAAAGCGGTCACAGCAGCCGATCACCATTGTGGTCATCAACAATAACGGTGGCGGCATCTTCTCGTTTCTGTCGATTGTCGAAGTCAAGAACCACTTTGAATCATACTTCGGCACGCCGCACGGAATGTCGTTTGCGAAGGTCGCCGAACAATTCGGATTGTCATATCGTATCGCGCCTCGTTTCACCGAGTTCCAGCAGCAACTGTCCCAAGCGCACGCCGGCGGCGAATCGCAATTGATTGAGGTTGTCAGTGATCGCGAACTCAATCTGACCCAGCACCAACAACTCTGGCAGAAAGTGGCGGACGAAATTCGCACTGGTCTGACACTC
Organism: Candidatus Zixiibacteriota bacterium; assembly: GCA_026397575.1. Taxonomy (GTDB): domain Bacteria; phylum Zixibacteria; class MSB-5A5; order CAIYYT01; family CAIYYT01; genus CAIYYT01. The sequence goes on along the minus strand of JAPLUP010000654.1, from coordinate 4,413 downwards.
TCCTGATCGGAACGTTTTACGTGAAGCTTCATTTTCAAGTCCGCGGCGATCAATCGAATCCGGCCATTCTATTCCTGCATGGATTTTTGGGGCTTGGCGAAGACTGGTCTGAGATCGCGCAGGATTTGTCGCGCGACCACTTCTGCGTTCTTCCCGATTTGCCGGGACATGGTCAAAGTCGCGAATCATCAAGCGATCAATCATCCGACATGGCGGCCACGTCAGTAGCGATTGTCAACCTCCTGGATGATCTCAAGATTGATTGCGTAGCACTTCTTGGCTACTCGATGGGTGGACGTATCGCATTGTTCACAGCCATCCGCTTCGCACACCGAGTAGAGGCATTGGTCCTGGAGAGCGCGAGTCCGGGAATTGAAGATGACAAAGAACGAATAGACCGTGCGGCGCTTGACGATCTGCGTGCTGAACAGATTGAACGCAAAGGCGTCGTGGCCTTTGTCGAACAATGGTACAACGCTCCGCTGTTTGACTCACTGCATCACCAGCCGGAGAAGCTTGCGCTGCTTAAGCAGTCGCGCCTCGTGCACGATCCGCACGCACTCGCAGAGGCATTGCGAGGCCTTAGTGTCGGTCGGCAGCCTTCGCTCTGGAAGGAAATTGTCCGACTCGACATACCAACATTGGTCATCGCCGGGACTTCGGACAAGAAGTACTGCGACATCGCGAACAAGATGGCGGCGTTGTTGCCACAGTGTCGACTAATCACAATCGGCGACGCCGGCCACAACACGCATTTCGAGCAGCCACAGGAATTGCTTGCGCGACTGCGAGAATTCCTCCATGATACGGACGCTTAGACAAGGTCAACGGCAAGCGGGAGAGAATAAAAAATGAGCGCCATACAGTGGATCAAAGCGGGTGATTATCGAGACATCGAATATCACAAAGCCGAAGGAATTGCCAGGATTACGATCAACCGGCCGGAAGTGCGCAATGCGTTCCGGCCACTGACGGTCAATGAGATGTCGGATGCCTTCGCCGAGGCGCGTGAGGACGAGCACACCGGCGTAGTGATCCTGACCGGCAAAGGCAAAGAGGCTTTCTGCTCGGGAGGCGATCAGAAGATACGGGGCGATTCCGGCTACAAAGACGAAACCGGTGTGCATCGGCTGAACGTGCTCGATCTACAACGACAAATTCGTACGCTCCCCAAACCGGTGATCGCGATGGTGGCCGGCTATGCGATCGGCGGTGGACAGGTGCTGCACTTGATCTGCGATCTGACGATTGCCGCCGACAATGCGCGGTTTGGTCAGACCGGTCCCAAAGTTGGTTCGTTTGATGGCGGATATGGCGCCAGCTACCTTGCGCGAATCGTGGGTCAAAAGAAAGCACGCGAAATCTGGTTTCTCTGCCGACAGTATGACGCGCAACAAGCGCTGGCGATGGGATTGGTCAATTGTGTCGTGCCTTATGACCGACTTGAACAGGAAACCGTGTTATGGTGTCGCGAAATTCTGGCCAACAGTCCAATGGCAATACGCTGTCTCAAAGCCGCGCTTAATGCCGACTGCGACGGTCAGGCGGGATTGCAGGAATTGGCCGGCAACGCCACGATGCTTTACTATATGAGTCCCGAAGCGCAAGAAGGTCGCGACGCTTTTGTCGAGAAACGCAAGCCGGACTTCTCCAAATTCAAACGCAATCCCTGATTGGCGCCATGAATCAAATTGCTCCCGGTCATGGCAAATCGCAAATCTGGTGGTTGGCGGCGCGACCCAAAACGCTCCCCGCAGCGGCAACACCGGTGATCATTGCCGGTGCGCTGGCACTGGCTGACGGTGTTTTTCATCTGCCGTCGTTTCTGGTGGCGCTGCTCGGTGGTCTGCTGATTCAGATCGGTACCAACTATGCAAACGATCTTTTCGATTTCAAGAAGTCGGTAGACACACGCGAGCGCCTGGGTCCGCTCCGAGTTACGCAGGCCGGTCTGGTGACGGTGTCCGAAATGCGAACGGCGACCATCATCGTTTTCGCATTGGCGTTTTGCGTCGGCATCTATCTGGTCATGCGCGGAGGCTTGCCGATTGTGATAATCGGAATCACTTCAATTCTCTGCGGTGTGCTATATACCGCCGGGCCATACCCCCTCGGTTATATTGGACTCGGAGAGTTGTTTGTTCTGATTTTTTTCGGCTTTGTGCCGGTCGCCGGTGCTTACTATGTGATGTCACTCAAGATTAACGCTCAAGTTCTTCTCGCCGGTCTGGCGCCGGGGTTGCTGTCGATCGCTATTCTTGTAGTCAACAACCTTCGTGATCTCAACACCGACCGCGCCAGTGGCAAACGGACACTGGCAGTGCGTTTCGGGAAGCGCTTTGCGCAGATCGAGTATATCGTCGTCGTAGCAGCTGCAACTTTGTATCCACTGCTGCATTATCTGATCTTTCGCAAACATCCGCTGACCATGCTGGCATCTGTCACCTTGCTTTTGTCTATTCCGCTCTGCAAGACCGTACTCACGGTTGACGACGGCAAAGTGCTGAACCACACGCTGGCTGGCACTGGTCGTTTACTGCTGCTATTTGGCCTCTGCTTTTCCGCAGGGTTGCTGCTATGATCATCCGGAAGGTGAAAGTCTGGCAGTATTCAATCCCGTTGCGCACGCCACTAATCACGGCACAGGGCACGATTGCCAAACGTCACGGCCTCATCGTCAGAGCCGAAACAAATGATGGTCTCATCGGCTATGGTGAGATCGCGCCGCTTGAGGGATTCAGCAGGGAAAACCTCGAAGAAACGCGCAGAGCCGTTTCGTCATTGCAGCAGCGACTGGAGGGACAACCAATTCCGCATGGCCAAAGTGCACTGCGAGCATCTTATGTTGGGAGAGGTGGGGATCGCGTTTCGCTACCGAGCATTCCCTTCGGGATCGAGACGATGCTTGCCGATCTGGCGGCACAGATCGCCGGTATAAATTTGGCGCGCTGGTTTAGCCCGCAAGCATCCAACCGTGTGCCGGTCAATGCAATTCTCTCGGGGAGCATGGCAGAAATCAAAGAGCAACTATCTCGGATGCTCCCGTGTAGGTATCAGGCGTACAAGCTTAAGGTAGGTGTCGAAACCGACGGATTCGAGCTGGAGAAAATTGCTTACTTGCGCAACACACTTGGAGAAAGCATCAGCATACGTCTTGACGCCAATCGCGTTTTCGGATTTGATCAAGCCGTGAGGTTTATCGCCAGCGTCGCGCAATTCAGAATCGAATACATAGAGGAACCACTTCGCGCTGATCAATACAATCGCCTTGGCGATTTGCGCGCAGAATCGCACGTGCCAATTGCGCTCGATGAATCGCTCTCGGATCATAGAATCGGCAAAGCAACTTGGTGTTTGCGCGATAGAGCACTTCAGCTTGCTGACAGGGGCGCGATGGATGTTGTCGTTATCAAGCCGATGCTCGCCGGAGGTTTTTGCGAAGTGATTGAACTCGTGCGAGACCTTTCGCGTTCGGATTTCAAGATGGTAATAAGTTCGGCTATCGAAACCGGCGTCGGCTTGGTGGCTGCGCTGCATTTGGCAGCGGCACTCGGAAATACCGTGCTCCCCTGCGGACTGGATACGTTGGGACTGTTAGCCGATTCGCTAATCAACGAGCCGCTACGCGTGGAGAATGGTTGCATCTCTGTACCGACAGAGGGAGGATTGGGAGTCACAATTTGCGACCTGAACACTAATCCGCATTGTTCATCTGTCAAATGAAAATGACCTGCCTTATACGTAATGCGGCTCTCAACTGGCCGGACGCCGTCGCCTTACACGACGGCGATCGGAGTATTTCCTATATCGAACTGGAACGTTTGATTGTTGAGCAAGCGCGGAAATTGAAGCGCCTCGGCATTCAACCCGGTGATCGTGTCGGGATTTTGGCGCGCAACTCCATTGAATTCGCCGCGCTTCTTTTTGCCACCTTTCGACTCGGCGCTTTGACTGTACTGCTTAATCTCCGACATAGTCCCCGCGAGTGGAATAACATACTCGCCGAGAGTCAAGCTACCCTGCTGTTGGTGGATGCCGAACATCATTCGACGTTGGACACACAGACGATCCCCGTCTGGGTTATTGATGACGATCACTCGGACAGCATTTCCCGTATTGTGCCGGCAGACGAAACTATTCCCAGAGACATCGACACTGAGCAAGAGGCAACCGTAGCATTCACCTCGGGATCGAGCGGCAAACCGAAAGGCGTGATCTTGACTTATGTAAATCACTATTTCAATGCGCTTGGCTCGAACGAAAACATTTCCTTGCAGAACGGAGACTGCTGGTTGCTGTCACTCCCTCTGTGTCATGTCGGCGGCATCTCGATTCTTTTTCGGTCGGCGCTTGCGGGATCATCGGCACATATCATGCAACGGTTTGATACGGCAGTTGCGAATGCGCTGATCG
>JAPLUP010000483.1 GCA_026397575.1 Candidatus Zixiibacteriota bacterium | reverse complement strand
AATGACAATCAATTCGCCTATGAGAGTCTCTTCCCCGCTCTGTTCGAGCACTATTATCGTTTTTGGGCCATCAGACGACCAAATTTCAAATTCGGTGAAGATGAAGTCATACGCAGGACAAAGCTGATCAAGGAACGATTGCCGATCATTGAGCAGTGCTTTGCGAACAATGGTCTGCCTGTTGATACCATAACGATTGCATTGTTTGTAGGTCATGCGGCGTCAAATGGGCATGCTTTTGAACATGAGGGCCGCTTTGTCGTTTGGATTCCCGTAGAAACATATTCGAGCACACGTGCCGTGGATGTATTCGTTGCTCATGAGATTGCGCATGCTCTTCACTATCAATGTGAGCCCGCTTTTTACTTCACGAATAACTTCGAGAAAGGCCAAGTGTTCAGGCAATTGGCGACTGAAGGTGTGGCAACCTTTGTATCAAAAGTGGTTATGGGGATAGACGAAGTAGAAGCCCTGTGGGCTGACTATCTTCCTCGGGACAAAGCACAAGCTTGGTATGAGCAGTGTAAGTCCAGGGAAAAGGAATTGTCTAAATTCGTCTTGACGCATCTTGAAGATAGCGACAAAGAAAACTCACTCTTCTGGTACTCGGATTCGGAAGACGTTTTCCAAAATAGAGCAGGCTATTATCTGGGGCTCATGCTTGCCGAACGAATTTGCAGGAAACGAGAATGCTCACTAAGTGGCTTATTGTCCCTTAGCAGAACGGAATTTCAGGAGATGTTGATTGAGTGTTTGCCGTGCTGAGCGAGTCTGAGACCATCCGCAGCCAAACAATGAGTTACGAACAAGTCACTTGAGTATGACCAGTTTTCGAACCTGCTGATTTTCGTTCGTTGTAAAGCGCATAAAATACACGCCTGAGGGCAAAGGTTGACCTTGCGTGTCTGAGCCATCAAAGGTCACAGAATATCGGCCCTGCATCAGATGGCCAGAGTAAAGTCGCGAGACTATCTGTCCAGTCACGTTGTACACGCCTATGTCAACTGAAACGGGTCTCGGCAACCAGAATGAGATTTCGGTTCCAGAGTTGAACGGATTTGGGTAGTTTTGTGACACCCAGAATTCGCGAGGCATTTCATGTGAAACTTCCTCTCTAATGCCAGTCTGTGTATGAACTGCCCTAGCTACAAGATTACAGGCAATTACATTTCCGCCCGAGGTAAAGTTGATACTGCCATAAAAAGTTCCAGTGTCAGCCGGCGTGAAAGTAACATCAATCTCTTGAGTTTCCCCTGCGGATACTTGGAAGGTGCCAGATCCCTGAACGGAGAACGGAGGTGAAATCGTAATCTCTCCCTGGAGGATACCGCCAGCGCCATTTCCCACAACGAAAGCACTATTCTTTGAAATGTGGCTACCAGAATCTAGATCGAGCGTACCGAAACGTACGGTATCAGTAGGATAGACGGTTATCTGGGGAATCGGATCAGCAAAATAGCACTGCACACGTCTCTCGAGAGTAGTTCCGGCAACAAAACTGACCTTCTTCGTGAAACTTCCCGGGGTACTAGAAGTCCCACTGACACTCACCGTAGTCGACTGAAGAGGCTGCAAAGCAAAATTTGAGGAGCCGGTGAGCCAAAATGGGCCTGATTCGATTTGTATTGTTCCAGCGAGAGGTTGGTCTCCCCCATTTCTGATTGTGAAGGCGTTCGGCAGTTCAACGACCTGACCTGCTTCAGCAGATGGTAGGACGGCCATCGAGATTGGCGATACTTCCATCATAGGTCCCGCGAATTGACCGGATGTCATCTCGAATTGGATTTCACTTATGCTTGCGGAAATATCGATCCCACTAGCGGACATACCATTGTAAAGAGGCGGGAAACTACTCACTCCGGTTATTGTTGCGCCAACAAGTCCTAATTGGATCTCGTACTGTTTCCCGGCTTCGAGCCTTCCGGTAAGCAGAAGATCATCGGAGCCGACGGGTTGGTTGGAAAAGACTTTAAATGGTTCTGCCCAAGCTTCAAGATCGTCAATTGCATCCACAACTGCCACAGCATTCAGAGTAGCAGCGACATAGATGTCCTCGGGAAATAAGGCCTTGATGATAGCCTTAGCAGCTTCTCCTGCAAGCCATGAGAGACCCCATGTAATGGGTTCGTCGAGAGTGCTATGAAGTTCATTCGTGCGGACTGCGACTTGTCCAGAATTGTCACTGACTTTGGCTACAAGCGCAAGCCAGTGCTTGCAGTCGTGTATCCCTTGAGTTCCTCCAGCGCGTAGCCAACCATTTATACCCCCCCTAACCCTAATATTGTAGTTCCCTGTCTGTGGCACGGTGAAATCATGTTTTATCCAATCTTCAACCCAGAAAGCGGATTCCCCGACAATGAATGCGCATACATACGACTGGTGATGTAGCACCCCAGTTGAAGGAGAGTTTGTTGAGGGGACAGACCCACGAACACGGATACCAACTCCATTGAGCTCGGATTCAACGTGCATTGATCGTGCTCCAAGTAGTGGTGGCACAAGCGAGAAGTTCACGGAACATGTAGCAATGGCAAACACGGGGTTCGACCACTCGCCCTCTGAGCAAGAATTGTAGCCGACAACTTCGAGACGATATTCTTGACATGGCGTCAAACCGCTGATTGTCACCTCTGTTGTGTAACCAACACTAGAACCTGAACCTGGCGAACCATCTGGTGAAGGATCCCACGGTGGAACAATCGCATCATCGTCATATCTAATAACATAGAAATCGGTACCGCATGCATGATCCCAGTGCAGTACTATTTGTCCTGGCTCGGGACCGGGTTGTGCGGTAACGTTGGGTGGGGCACTAGGGCAAGGTGGTGTTCCCCTAAAATTCAGATTGGAGGCACTCGAACAATCAAAATCCCTTGATGTCGGCTGAAATGTCCATCGGCTGCCACATTGGCTCCGAAAGGGTGTGACGCGATACGTCGCGCCTTCCACGAACCCGCTCTGCGACCAATTGCCTAAGACGTTGCCGACAGCGTTCTCTGGAACAGTACCCGAACCACTGACACGCGAGAATTGCAGCACGACGGATTGAATACCTTGCCCCAGAATATCTGTGATCTGGCCAGAAGCAGAACACGTCCCCGGCGTGTAATCAACAACTAGCCTTGGATCTTTGCTCGTTCCAGTGAATTCATGTGCTGCAAATACTGCTGCGCCAGATTCAAGAACCAAATAGAAACCATAATTTGTCTGTCCGTCCGAGATCCATTTTTTCAAGATATCTTTGACCGAGATTTCCAAATAGGCGTTCGAAACAGGTGTAGAACCGGTGATTATCGGTATTTCCCAGCCAGGCTTGGTCGACCACTTGACGCAATTTGACCCCGACTCGCTCCATGTACCCGAAGCTCTAAGAATATAGATGGCGCCCGGGCTGATCGCAAACGAACACCACAGCCGTAATTTCGCCGAGTTGATGGCAACTCCAGACGGGATATCCGAGAGATCAAACTTAACGAAACCAAGGATTTCAGCCGATGTACTTACGTCGAGTTCAACACCAGTGCCATAGCAGCCATCTGGGTTAGGCATCACGTAAGCATCGGCGGTAGCATATCTCGTGATCTCTGTAGCCAATGAGAAAGAAGCGTGTGCAAAGATTGTCAACAATGCTGTGCAAAGAAACAACCTTACGGAGAGATTTTTGGCGGTCATTTGACCTCCTCATTTTGATGTGAAGATACCCTTATGCGCCCACTTGTCAAGCATTAATTCAATAAGCTTCTGCCCACGTCTGATCCGGCTCCTCGTGCGACTGTTTTTGGTGCTTTTCCTTGAGACAGTCAGGCCACGATAGGGCTTGTCGTACTTGGCTAACCCGCGGCAGGCGAGACGACTGCCACGCACAGAAACGACGGGAGTAGTAGCGCGTGATTCGCCGGAGTGTATTTTGCCGATACCCTGAAACTGTTTGAGACACAAAAAATGGCGTCCCCAACGGGATTCGAACCCGTGTTATCGCCGTGAAAGGGCGGTGTCCTGGACCGGGCTAGACGATAGGGACGTCAGCGAAGTCTGGGATTATACGTCTCTGGCTGGATTTGTCAAGAGAATTTGTTGTGACGTTGGGCGTTTGCCTTGGACGAATCTATTCGGGCCAGAAGGCGACAATATAGATGACAACGGTTGCCAGCAAGATCAGAAACAGCGAACCCCAGACGATCAGCCTCATCCAGTCGTTGTCGCCGGTTTTGGCAAAAGCATCAGCACGGGCAGTCGGCGCGGCTGTATCGACACGGGCGAGTAGATCATGAATCTCAGCAAAGTTTTGGAAACGTTCCAACGGTGAGGTTCGGACCATCCGTTGAATAAGAGACTTCAGCGATTGAGGCGTAGTGCGAGCACCGTCAATCCAAACGAATTTGCCGTAGGTGTCGAAAGTCGGTTTGCGATTGGTGAGCAGTTGGTAGAAAATGACTCCGGCCGCGTAAACATCACTGGCCTTACTTTTGCGTCGTTCGGGAGCGGCATACCAGTTGGCGGCGATTTTGTCCACTGCGGGCATTAGGGCGAAATCGGCGATCTTGAGTACATCCTCGCGGTCAAACAGGATATTCGATGGCTTAAGGTTGCCATGAATAATGTTGCTTTTGTGAGCAAAATCCAGACCGGCCGCAATCTGCAACATCAATCGGCGCGCGTCGCGGTGAGGCATCGGCTTGACTAGGCGATCCGCCAGCGAGCCTCCCTGTGCATAGTCCATAACGATGACTAACTTGGCGCTGTCACTGCCGGCGCCGTGCAGAGCCAGGATGTTGGGATGACGCATATTGGCAAGAAGCCTGGCTTCCCGCAATCCGATATCGGGTTTGTTCTGCTTCTTGATGACGAACAACGAGCCGGTGGCGCGGTCTTCCACAAGATATGTTGAACTGTGTACGCCCGTCTTGAGCGTGTCCAAAAACGAGCAATTGCCGAGAAAAGCCTTGGCCTTCTCCACCGTCGGTGGTACCGCCGCAACATCGCTCTTGTGCATTACGGCAAGCAATTCGTCTTTCATCTCCACCGCTTTCTGATATCTCGCGGCAGGATCGGGCTGCAGCGCTTTCGTTACGATGGCATCGAATCCTGCCGACAGTTGCGGATTAACTTCCGATGGCTTGCGATGTCTCGCCATCGGCGGTTTTCCAGTCAACACTTCTGAAAGCATAACACCAACCGCATAAATGTCGGTCCGGTGATCGACACTGGAGGAATCCTCTTTCTGTTCGGGAGACATATAGGCGAAGGTTCCAACCATTGCACCGGTTGCGGTGAGTTGATTGGCTTCAGCACCAAGAATATGAGAAATGCCGAAATCAGCGATTAGAGCGTTATCTTCGCTATCAATCAGAATATTCGCCGGCTTGATGTCTCGATGGATGATGCCATTTTTGTGGGCATAGTCAAGACCCTTGAGCACCTGCACGATGACACGAAGTTTGCGATCAAGTGGCCAGTTCTCCTTCTGCAAAACATGCTGAAAATCGGTACCGGCAACATACTGCATGGCAAAATAGAGCCGCCCGTGGTCCTCACCGCGGTCGATTATCTGCACGATGTTGGGATGAGACATCTCCGCCAAAGTGGTCGCCTCGCGGTCAAAACGCTGAATCAGGTTCGTATCCTGGCTAAGACGCGGATGGAGTATCTTAATGGCTACCTTGCGGTTAAGTGACTTTTGACGTGCGAGATAGATTTCGGAGAGACCACCCTCTCCAATCTTGTCGATAATCTCGAACTCGCCGATGGTTACGCGATGTGGTTTGGTCAGTTTAGTCTCAGGCATATTACAACGTCACAATAGCATTGCACCCCTATTAGGTATTTTCGGTAAAGACTGGAACGATCTTGAGGAAGCTATTTGATTAGCAACATTTTACGTGTCAGGACACCAGAATTGGTCGTGAGACGATAGAAGTATACCCCTGATGGTTGCGATCCGGCCTCCCAGATGACAACATGTTCTCCGGAGGAGTATCTGCCATCAGCCAAAGTGATAAGACAATGCCCTGCAATATCATAGACATCAAGTCGAATGTGATCTGATCGCTTGAGCGAGAACACGATTTGTGTGCTGGGATTAAAGGGATTGGGGAAATTCTGTCCCATAGAAAACTGCTTTGGAGTCTCAGCATTTGCATCTTCAACCGGAGTAGCTTGACGAATCTGAATACCTCCAGCAGTAAAACGAGGAAAAATCGTCCGGCCAGACGCATCTGAGGCATCCAGCCGTTCGTAAGACGTCGGATGAAAGAACGAATCCACGGGCACAAAGGCATCTGCAGCGAACGTTGCCGTGTGGAAATGTATCCGGCAA
>JAPLUP010000230.1 GCA_026397575.1 Candidatus Zixiibacteriota bacterium | reverse complement strand
GGGTCGATACCGCAGGCCTGGCAGGGGATGATGCTAAGATCATTAAGTCGCACATTCACTACTTCGGTATCCGGCAGTACCGATGTGAAGCCTTCTTCGAATTTGCGCGCCAGAATTTCGGTGGAGCTGCCAACGCGCGGCGAACCGTTAACTATCAGCAGTTTCATCTTCCTCGATCAGTTGATAGTATTCGCTCATGCATTTGTCAAGCAGTGCGCGCTTTTCGTTCTGCTCTTGTCCTAACGATGCCAGTTTCTCCCAATCCGAGACATGGCGCTCATCAAGCAGTTGCGTTTGCAGGGAATCGATGTTCTTCTCCAGGGCGGCTATTTCCTCTGCAAGTTCCTTGATGCGACGTTTGCGCGCAGTGCCTAAGTTTTTCTGCCGTCGTTCCTGCTTGCGTTCTTCGCGTTTCTGCGACTTGTCGACCGCATCACTCTTTAGGGGTATCGTTTTGATCTTGTCGGCAAACTCGGAGTACTTGCCGCGCCAGTCGTGTAGTTTGCCTTCGTGCAGCGCCAGAATTCTCTGCGCTACCGATTCGAGGAAAAATCGATCATGACTGATAAAGAGCACCGTGCCTTCGTACTCGCGTAGCGATTCTTCAAGCACTTCGCGGGAACCGATGTCAAGATGATTTGTCGGCTCGTCCAGAATAACGAAATTCGCCGGTGTCGCTAACAGCCGCGCCAGCGCCAGTTTTTTTCTCTCCCCCCCCGACAACATGCGGACGTACTTGAAGACATCTTCCCCAAAGAACAGGAAGCGCGCCAGATGACTGCGCAGTTGGAACGCATCCCATTGCGGCTGGATGTCCCAGATCGTGTCAAGCACGGAGTCATTCTGGTTGAGTATCGACAGTTCCTGATCGACATACTCAGAGTCAACGTTCCTGCCGATCTCGACAGTGCCTTCCCACGGCTCCAATTGACCGACCAGCAATTTGACCAGCGTTGATTTGCCGGCGCCGTTTCTGCCGATCATGCCGACCTTTTCTCCTCGCTCGATTTCAAAACCGATGTCCTGAAACAGCAGGGTGTTACCGAAACCAAACGAGAGATTGTCCACTCTGAGAATCGATTGGTAAGCGCGCCGTGATACTTGCAGGTTGATCGCCGCGCGCTTGACCTCGGATGTTGGACTTTCCAATCGTTCCAGTTTGCTCAGGGCAAGCCGTTTCGACTGTGCCTGCTTGGTTTTCTGGCCGGCGAGATTGCGACGGATGAAATCCTGAATGTTTTCGATTTCCTCCTGCTGCTGAAGATAGTGCTTCAACTGCAGTCGGCGTCGCTCGTTGCGTTCGTCACAGTAGGCGGTAAAGTTGCCATGATACGTCTCCAGCAGGCCGTGATCCAATTCCACGATCTTGTTGACGACATGGTCGAGCAAGACACGGTCATGTGAAACGACAATCAGCGCACCCTCAAATGCCTGCAGGTATTCCTCGAGCCAGACAGTCGATTCGATATCGAGATGGTTGGTCGGTTCGTCGAGCAGCAGTAGATCGGGTTGCTGCAACAACACTTTCGCCAGTGAAGCGCGGTTGCGCTCGCCGCCGGAGAAACTGGAGATCGGGCGATGGAATTCGCTTTCACTGAAACCGAGTCCGACCAGCGTGCTCTTGATGACAGTGTCAAGATTGTACCCGCCCATCATTTCCCATTGGTGCTGCAGTTCGCCGTATCGTTGGAGTGATTTTTCCGAGCCGTCCGCTACCGCCAGTTCGAGATCATCCAACTCGGCCTTGATCTTGAGCATTTCCGAGTAAGACTCGAGCATTGCCAGGAACAACGAGTAGTCGGAAGCTATCTCGTCCTCCTGTGAGACATAGCCAAGCTTGATGCGATTGCTCAGTGTCACCGAGCCGTCGTCGGGGAGCACCTGTCCCAGGGCGATTTTCAGAAGAGTGGTCTTGCCGACACCGTTGGGGCCAACCAGGCCGATTCGCTCACCTTTGACAACGGATAAGTCAATCCCTTTGAGCAACTCAGTGTTGTTGTATGTCTTCTTGATTCCGGAGAATTGCAGGAAGATCAAGTCGAAACAACCTCGGTCAGTTTCCCGCCATAAGCGACCGCCATCTCAATCATCAGGAAGATGAATCCCATCAGCAGAAACAGCTTCCACAATTCGGTTCCGAATCTTGCGGAGGCACTCAAAGTCGTAGGATTAGCATTGTAATCGAGCACGATCACCTTGGCGCCGGCCACTTTCTTGCCCACCGTAGTCGGGTCACTGTACGCGGTCTCCGATTCTTCCGGAGGGAAATTCACCGCAAAGACGTCAATCGGCGTGCCGTCTCCGATAATCTTGTAGATGCCGGGATTCTGCAAGCGGCCGAGATTGAAGAGCACCGCGCCGGTGCGGAAAGCCGGTGATAGCAAAGTTGTGTCGTTCGTGGGAGTGACGAGTACAAACTGCCGCGCGTTCTGCGCACTCAACTCGCGGGTTACTTCCGTGCCGGAAGCGATGTTCTCGCGCTGATTAAGCGGCTCGGAGACGAGATACTCGATCGAGCGATTCAGCAGAATCACCATAAACGGCCGGTTGACCAGATCGCTAAAGCGATTGTCGAGACTGAAAGTATACAACAGGGCTTTACCCTTGCCAACACTCCCTTCAAGTACCGCCGGCATGTTGTCGGAGAAGCGCGCCAGTACACGCGTTGACGCCTCTTCTGTGGTTCTGAAGTGCCCGAGAAATTCGGCCTGCGGCAACTTGTCAACAGTAAACTGCTTATAAGGGGAGAACAGAG
>JAPLUP010000562.1 GCA_026397575.1 Candidatus Zixiibacteriota bacterium | reverse complement strand
GGCGTAGTCGAGAATTACAAGAGCCCGCCGCCTTTGAACTTGCGTGGGAACCTCGAAGCCACTAATGCGCCGACACTGAATATCCGAGGCGGTCGTCAAGGCGATGTAGCCTATTTTGTTGATGGTTTCTCGCAACAGGATCCGCTGACCAACTTGTCGACGACGGCGATCAACAACAACGCTATCGAACAGATTTCGATCTCGACCGGCGGCTTTAACGCTGAGTATGGCTGGGTTTCGTCCGGAGCGATCAACGTCACTACCAAAGAAGGAACCAAGAAATACTCGGGCACTATCGAAGGCATTACCGATGGCTACATGACCAAAGAGCATCGTTATGACTATAATCATGTGGCGATGAACGTTGATGGCCCGTTACCACTCGGCAAATGGAAGGACAAGGGTAGTTTTTTCCTCTCGATGGAACGACGTCGCGAAGGAGATCGCAGCCCGAAATCTCTGGCCGACGGCATTTTGCAGCATAACACTCTGTCCGGTTGGACGTGGCAAGGCAAGCTGAGATATGACGTCAATGCCAAGAACCAGATCCGTCTGGGGACCCTTGGAAGCCGAGACGCCTGGAATGAATTCAACATGAACTACTATTTCGACCAGGAGCATGCACCAAGGTATTTGGACGAGAACTATTCCTACTATGCCAAATGGACGAACAATCTATCACCCAAAACCTTCTTCGAGTTGGGTGGAACCTATTACCTGACCAAGAGATTCCGTGGTGATAACAAGCACTGGCAGGATGTGATCGCCTACGGACGCCCCGGTGGCAATCCTCGGCTCGATGCTACTACGTTGTTCCAGCAGTGGGACGATCCGGCAACTGACAGCATAGACGAAGGCCATGTTTATGATGAATTTCTCCAGCGTAGGTCATCGTATGTCGGCGGCAACTTTGCGTTGACCAGTCAAATTAATAAGTCGAACTTAATGCAATTTGGCATCGATGTCCAAGCTCATCGGCTTCGCTACATGGACCATCTTACGCCGACACAGGTCGACACCACCCTGCTCGCGAATATCGCCGATACTACGCTGTACTACACTCAGGGATTCCAGGACGCCAACGGTTATGGTTACCGCTTCCGAGGATACCGTGTTGTGGATGGCAAAGCCGTTCCGGACGGCACTCTTGAAGATGTTAATTCGGGTCAGGACGGAGCTAAGAAACCGTATACTTTTGCCCTGTATTTGCAGGACAAGGTTGAATGGCAGGGGCTGGTGATCAATGCCGGTGTGCGCTACGACTATTTGAATTCCAATACAGACCGTCTTCGTGACGAACAGCGCCCGTTGGATCCGGACAAATACGGTCTGAATCCGAATGCGACACCCGAGCAACTCGATTTGAGCCAAAAACTTGATCCGGGCGATTTTGTGAAGGCCAAGGCCGAACAGAAACTGTCGCCACGAATTGGCGTCGGTTTCCCGATTTCGGACAAGAGCGTCTTTCATGTCAACTACGGCAAGTTTTTCCAGCGTCCCGAACTGCAATATCTTTATGTAAACACGGAGTGGTTGCAGAGAATGGTGCGCGATCATCCGTATTATTCGCCGGTCGGAAATCCCAATTTGAAGCCGGAAGAGACAACGGCTTATGAGGTCGGCATCGCCCATCAATTGGGTGATTACACGAGTCTTGATATCACTGCCTACTACAAAGACATTAAGGGCCTAACGGAAGTGGTTAATCAGTCGTCGACTCCAAACTCGTTTGCCGTCTATCGTAACTATGACTTCGGTACGACAAAGGGCATCGACGCTTCACTCAAGATGCGCCGCACGCGCAACATTTCCGCTGAATTGGATTATTCGCTGGCGTTTGCGAACGGTACCGGTTCTTACGCCACAACGCAGTCCAACGTCGCTTGGGTGAACAGCGAGCGCCCGATCCGTGTGTCGCCGCTGGAGTTCGACCAGAGACACAAACTAACGGCAATCATGGACGTTCGCGCCACAAAGGGACAGGGACCAAAGATCGGAAATACCTTTATTCTGGAAAATGCCGGTGTCAATTTCTTGTTCACGGCCGCTTCCGGAACGCCCTATACGCCGATCAAAGTAGTGAATGAAATCACTATGGGAGCTTTCTCGCCGGTTCCGGTTGCGACGGTCAATTCTCGTAACGCCCCCTGGACTTACCGGTTTGACCTGAAAGCCAACAAGACGTTCTCGGTTGCCCGCCTGAACCTTGATGTCTACGTCTGGGTGATCAACGTCTTTGATCGCAAAAACGTTGTCGAGGTTTACGAGGGTTCCGGATTGGCGGACAACACCGGCTGGCTGGCCACGCCCGAGGGCCAGAGTTTTGCCTCCCAGTATGGAGCAGACGGTGTAGCGAAGTATGATCTCAAGCAGCGCAATCCGATGCACTACGATACCCCGCGTCAGGTTCGTCTCGGCTTGAGGATAAACTTCTAATGGCAACAGGATCGCAAGCTTCAGGAGGAAGCAAATGAAGAAAACAAAAATCCTACTTTCCCTCGTGATGTTCCTGTTGATGACCACACTTGCTTGGGGTGTCAGCAGCATGACGGGGAAGTGGCAGGGCTCCCGAACGGTGTTAATCTATGATACCATTCATACAATTAACGCCAATTCGTTGGAGATGTTTGTCTACAACAATGGTAACTTCGCCTATGATAATGCGAACCTTTACGGTAAGACTGACGGGCTTTATTACCCGCGTGGCACCAAGAAGACGGTTATCTATGACGCCGGTCTCTGGATAGGCGCCAAGGTCAATAATCAAGTGCGCATTGCGATGGCGGAGTATTCATCCGAGTTTGCTCCCGGTCCTATGAAAAACGGGACATATCAAGCAGACCAAGCTGCGTTCAAGATTTACAAGATCAAGCGCGGGGACGATGCCACGAGCAATCCCGACTACCGTGATTGGCCGGTCGATCAGGGTGCTCCGGTTGATGCCGAGGGCAAACCCGCAATACTTGGTGACCAGTTCCTCTGGTCCGCATGCAACGATGCCAATCCCACCAAGCACACCAACAACAGCGCCAGTACCGCTCCTCTCGGCGTTGAGGTGCAGCAGAGCACGTTCGCGTACGCACGTGGCGGCGCGCTCGGCACCACGATCTTCATGAAATTCAAATTCATCAACAAAGGCGCTAACCAGCTTGACAGTACCTACGTGTCTCTGTGGGCCGACCCGGATTTGGGCGACCCTGGTGATGATCTCGTCGGCTGTGACACGGCTCTATCTCTTGGCTACTGCTACAATTCCGGCGCGGACGCCACTTACGGTGCAGCGCCACCGGCAGTCGGCTTTGACTTCTTCCAGGGACCAATTGTGCCCGGTGAACCGACCGATTCGGCCTATTCATTTGGCGTCTGGAACGAGGGTAAGAAGAAACTTGGCATGACTGCTTTCAGCAAGTACATCAACGGAGAGGACCCGCAGGCTGCGTCGGAAGTGTACTTGTTCATGAAGGGTTATCGCAAGTTGTCCGGCCAGATGGTCCCAGCCGTGGACCCGAACGGCGATACTACAACATTTGTGTTTGCCGGAGACCCGCAGACGCAGACAGGTTGGCTCGATATCCTTCCTAACGACCGCCGTTTCATGATGACCTCCGGTCCGTTCACAATGGCACCGGGCGATTCGCAGGAAGTCGTCGTTGCCGTACTTGTGGGACAGGGAAGCAATGCTTTGAGTTCAATTGGCTCTCTGAAGCAGGTCGATAGCAAGGCGCAGGCAGTATTTGATCTGAACTTCAACATTCCTAATCCGCCGCCATCCCCGACGGTATTTGCTCGCGGTCTCAATGGCGAAATTGACCTGACCTGGGGCAATGAGCCGGTGGGTTCGATTGAGAAAAACGATGCTCTCAATCAGGAATTCCATTTCGAAGGATTCAACCTTTATCAGGGTGAAACCGCCCAGGGTCCCTGGACGAGATTCACCGTTTACGACGAGGTGAATCAAGCCGTCTGTGCAGCGGACACGCTGACAGGAGATACGACTTACTGCGACCTTGCGCTGATCTATGATGATATCGTGGATCCAATTGCCGGTGACGCACAGCGTGTAATCGTGCAGCAGGGTTCAAATGCCGGCTTGACAAACCATCTCATTCTAAAGAATAGTCGGTTGGATGGTTCGACTATCAAAGATAACCAACCCTATTTCTTTGGGGTTACGGCCTACTCGGTCGATTACCGCGGTCTCAAACCATTCAGCGACAAAGACGGTCGATTCCTCGGCTTCCTTACCGAGAACCTGGAAAGCCCGATTGTTTCGTACGAGGCGCGTTCTCATACGCAGGTCGGCTATGTCAGTGACACTGCGGCCCATGAGGGAAACAGTGATGGCTTGACAGTAGTCGAATATTACGACTATAGCAAAATGACGGGGCATGACTACGAAGTCTCGTTCAATGAGGATCTCTCCTGGAAATTGAAGGATCTGACGACCGGCGCCGTGAAGCTCGACAGCCAGTACAACCAATTGGACAACTTCGACTACCAGGTGGTAGATGGAGTCATGCCGCGCGTAACCGGTCTTCCTCCAGGTATTAAGGGTTGGGAATGGGTTGGTGGCACACGTTGGTTGACAGGTGAGGACCTCTTCGGAGGCAATCTTGACTTCCTCAGCGGTGGCCTGTGGAACGGCTTTGATTTCTGGGGTTCGGCCATCGATCCTACGACAGATTACGTCGATGTGGAGATTCGTTTCTCAAAGACCACGACGCAGAAAGCGCATCAGTTCCTTCGCGGTGGTAGCCCCAACTACGGTTATGGTGGATACTTTGAGTGCCCGTTCACAGTGTGGGACGTTACAGCCGATCCGCCACGGCAGCTGAACGCTCTTTTCGTGGAACAGAATGGTCAGCCAACACATGACTCTACTTGGTTTCCGGGTGCCAGCGGTACCGCGGCCCGCGAATACTTGTTCGTGATGAACTCAACTTACTCTGAGACACCGAATGCGGAGTACTCAAGTGGGAACCTGCTGAATGACGGAGAGTTCTGGGACATACTCTACGCCTTGGTTCCAAAAATCAGGGTCGGGCACGATCCCGCAGTTGAGTTCGAAGATGGTCAGAAACTGATTATCTACAAGGCCAATCCAAACATTACTTCGGACAAGTTCACTTTCACTGTGAAAAAACCGGAGGATGCGGCAGGTCAAGTGGTCGCCAAGACTTTGGATGACATCAAGACGGTGCCAAATCCATACTACAACCTCTATCAGGAAGAAACCGATCAGTTCGACCGCATCGTCAAGTTCATCAACCTTCCACCGGTTCCGATGAAGATCAGAATCTTCAATATCGCCGGTGATTTGGTCCGCACAATGGATCGTACCGACGTCTATAACTCCGAATTCGTTTGGAATCTCAAGACCGATCAGGGTCTCTGGGTGGCGTCAGGCGTTTACGTCTGGCTGATTGAGGCCGAGGGGTTGGGATCGAAGTACGGTAAGATGGCGATATTCACAGAAGTTGAACAATTAAACAACTTTTAAGGTGAGGAGGTAGAACGATGAAAAAGACATTATTGATGTCGCTGGCGCTGGTCATCGGACTCAGCGCAATGCTCCTTGCCGGAAGCGAGGATCGGATCGGCACCGCCGGTGCGCAGGAGTTGCGCATCCCGATTGGCTCACGCGGTTCCGCAATGGGAGGCGCGCTGGTTGCCGATGCCAAAGGCACAGAAGCGCTCTTCTGGAATCCTGCCGGCGCGGCAGCCGGGGGGGGTACTGAAGCGATGTTCTCGCACCTTCAGTACTTCGCCGATATGAAGCTTGAGTACGCCGCGGTGAAAACCAACATCGAAGGTTTCGGCACCATCGGTGTGTCTGCCAAGGTGCTTTCCGTAGGCAATATTCTCAAAACGGTTTGGGGCGATGAGCAAGGAACGGCCGGTGAGTATTTCAACCCGACTTTCTCGGTGATTGGCCTTACCTATGCCCGTCAGCTTACCGACAGAGTGGCTTTCGGCGCGACTGGCTACTTTATCAATGAGCGCATCGAACAGGTCACGGCTCATGGTATAGCTTTCGATTTCGGCTTCACCTACGTGCCCAACTGGCGCGGCCTGAAATTCGGTGTGGTGGTCAAGAACTTTGGACCAGAGATGAAATTCGATGGTCCTAACTTCGACAACTCGGTGATTCCCCCGGGATCAAACCCGAATTCAACAGCAAAGGACTTGCGTTCCCAAAACGCGTCGTTTGAGTTGCCGTCTTCGGTGCAGTTTGGTGCGGCTTGGAGTCCACTGGATCGTCCAAACGAGAAGAACAATGTGGAGTTCGCGACCGTGTTTCAGAGCAACAACTTCTCACAGGATGAATTCCGCGGTGGGCTGGAATACAGCTACAGCGATATGTTCTTCCTGCGCGGCGGCTACGCCGGCTCTAATCAGAACAATTACATGTTTGGTCCGTCGTTTGGCGCGGGTGTGAAGATGCACTGGGGAGCGACCGAGATAGTGTTTGACTATTCCTGGCAGAAGACCGACTTCTTCACCGGTGACAATCAGTATTTCACCGTCAAGATGGCGTTCTAAGCTGTCTGGTTTACAGTAGCACAAGCCGGTGGAGAACATCTCCACCGGCTTTCTTCTTGGTGTCACAGTCTCACAGACGACATTCCCGAAAACTCGTGATCCACTCACGGTCAATCGCCTGTCTCCAGCGTTGCTGTTTTTAGTTGAAGATTTAGCCGCGCTGGTTCTTAATTGCTTTCATGACAGTCAAGACAGTTGTCGTTCCCGTTGCCGATATGCGGCGCGAGCCGAACCACCGCTCCGAACGCCTGTCGCAAGCGCTGTACGGCTTTGCGGTTGTAGTGAAGGATGCACGCGACCAGTTTGATCTGGTACGGACTCCAGACGGCTACGAGGGCTGGATGGCGCAGAGCTACCTTCAGGAACCGGGGGCGTCCGATCCATCCCAAGCCGTGGTGTCGTCACGCTGGGCGATGTTTGCTCTTGACGGTGGTGGTGAACTGGCGCTGCCGTTTGGATCGCTCGTGCGCGCTGACTGTGATGGTGAACTGTATCGCGACTGCCGAGATTCCCAGCGCATGGTGCTTGTTGCGGGCAGCGTTGACGAATCAATCTCGCGACCGGAACTCGCTCCCAAAATGGTAGCGCTGTCGCTGGTTTCGTCACCGTATCTCTGGGGTGGCGCCTCGCCGTTTGGCTATGACTGTAGCGGTCTCGTACAGGCGGTTTTCCGGCGTTGCGGCGTCGATCTTCCGCGTGACAGCAAAGACCAGAGTGCCTGTGGACAGCAAATCGCTCTGTCTGATGCCGGGGCAGGTGATCTGATCTTCTTTCCCGGACATGTCGCGCTCTGCCTTGACGACCTGCGTATAATCCATGCCACGCGGCTGCGTGGGATGGTACTTATCGAATCGCTCAATTCCGGTGCGCCGGATTGCCGACACGACCTCATAGACAAGGTATCGATTGTCAGGAGAGTGCTGCTGTGATTGTCCCGAAGCGGCTTGGTGAGAAAAGTAGAATCAAGGTGGTTTTGCCGGCCAGTTCCTTGCGAGTCGGGACTGGAATGACCAGGGCTTTTGCCAGGGGGTATGATCTGCTGCAGAAGCATTTTGTGCTGGAAAATTCCAAGTTCTGGAAGAACGACCACCAGACCTTCGCCGCTTCCGATGAGGAGCGCGCCGCCGAACTTAATGAGGCGTTTCGCTCGCTCAAGTATGATGCTATCATCGCTGGCAGAGGGGGTTATGGCTGCATTCGCATCCTGTCTCTGCTTGACTTCAAAGTGATCGCCGAGCGACCGAAGGCGTTGATCGGTTTCTCCGATATTACTATCCCGCAATTGGCGGTTTATGCCAAGACCGGGCTGGCAAGTCTCTCGGGACCAACGGTGGCCTCCCTCAATGACGATAACATCCAGTGTTTGCTGCGCCTGCTCACTGCCGATTCAGCCGGTCTCGACTTGATACCGGCGGCAAACAAGAAGCGGATTCAAGTGCTGCAACCCGGACAAGCCGAAGGAGTACTTCTCGGTGGCAATCTCTCTTCGTTGATGCAATTGATCGGAACCGGTATGCTGCCGCGACTTGATAACGCGATTTTCGTTTTTGAAGACATCAGCCGGACGGTGGATTTTATCGACGCCTCGCTGCACCATCTCAGATTGGCAGGTCTGCTATACAAGGTGACCGGCGTCGTCATCGGCGATATCTCCTTCTTCAGCAAGTCTATTTATCCCTCACAGGCGAAGTGGCGGAAGCTGCTGACTCAGCGAATGTCCTCGATCTTTCGCAAAGAGATTCCGGTGATCATGGGAGTGGACTATGGCCACATCAGCAAATCGATCACAATACCTATTGGTGTAAAAGCAGAATTGGATACTGAGAGTCGGAGTCTCACACTAATGGAAAGCGTGACACATGCCTGAGTTCCAGCCGATATTGAAGCTCTATGCACTGCGACTCAGGGAGAGCTTCAACATCTCCAAGGCGAGCACCGACGAAAAATCCACTTTGATTATCCGTTACGGAGACGGTATCGGAGAGGGTTCACCGTCGGTGCATTATGGGTTGCCGGCCGAGCGAGTCTGCGAAGAGCTCGAAAAGCGACTCAAGCTTTTTGGCACTGGCGTTGACGTCGCAGAGCTCACGAATTTCATTGATGCACTTCCTCCGCAATTGTATGTCGGGCGCTGCGCGCTGGAGATGGCCTATCTCGATCACGCAGCCAAGAATCAGGGTGTGTCGCTCCACACTTATCTCAACTTGCCGAGACCGGAAAACATAGTTAGTTCTTTCACTATAACGCCAGGCACCGAAACTGAGTTGATCGCTCAATGCGAGAGAGCGGAACCCTTCGACGCTCTTAAACTAAAAGTTGGTTTCCGCCGCGATTTGGATTTCATAGACTACGTGCTCAAACGCAAGCCTTGCCGACTCAGCCTTGACGCCAACGGCGGCTGGACAGTCGATCAGGCAATCGAGCAGATGCGCGCTTTGCGCGGGTATCCGATTGACTTCATCGAGCAACCGCTGACTGATCCGGATGTTCGTGATCTGGACAGACTGAAAACCAAGGCCGAGTGCGTCATTTTTCTGGATGAATCAATCGTCGAAATCGATGACATTGACACTTATGCTCCGGTCATTGACGGCATCAATGTGAAGCTCTCCAAGTGCGGCGGAATTCTGCCGTCGCTGCGCTTGGTGGAGCGGGCGAAGGAACTGAAACTCAAGCTTTTGCTCGGCTGTATGATCGAGACGGCTGTCGGAATCACGGCGGCGTTGCATCTGGCCACACTTTTTGACTTTTTCGATCTTGATGCAATCATGCTCACAGAAAACGATCCCTTCTGGGGCGCGCATTTTGATGGCCAAACAATGATTCTGCCAAAGGGCAACGGGATCGCCATTACCACGGAGGAAAACACCTTTGTTTAGAATACTGCGAATCATCTTGGCCGTAGCTGTGCTTGCTGCGGCAGCCGTAGCACAACAGAAGCCGCAAATCGAAATCATATATCCCAAGCCGAAACAGAAGATTGCGGCGGTTGATTCGATGTTCATCTTTGGAAACGTCACGCCGCAGTCGCAACTCAAGATTAACGGCGTTGAAATCAAGGTGCACGATAGCGGTGGTTTTCTCGCCTATCTGCCGGTGAAATCGGGGACGTTTATGTTTCGACTGGAAGCTTCACTGAAAGGCCAGACCTCTACATTCGACCTGCCGATTGTTGTGCCCGAGCCTTATGAAGTGCCTCAGGGCAAGGAGCCGGTGATTGTCAAAGGCTATATGAGCCCGGCATCCGACATCATACTGATGGAGGGGGATATGTTCAACACGTCATTTCGCGGAACGCCGGGAATGTTTGCCTATTTCCGGCTCTCGACTAACTCCGACCTCTTGCAAATGACGGAAGCGCCGCCCGTGCAACAGAGCTACTGGGCGGAGGCGCTTTGGGGGAGTGATGACTATCCCGACTCGCTCTTGGTGCGGGGTGTCTACACCGGCGCCATGATTCTGAGCGGTAAGCTGGTTGCTGATTCGAATCAGATCGATTACTATCTCTGTCACGAGAAACTCAAGCAACTGAATGTGAAAGACAAGGCATTCAAACAGCAGCTTGCGGAGTGTGGCTGCAAGAGTCTTTCCAGCGATGCGAAACTCGCAGTCATGTCATCGTCTAAGGTGATGATTGGCGAGTTGACCGATTCCATTCAGACCATCCGCACCGGCCCACGCAAAGGATACCTGACAACCTTCCAACCGCGGGGAGTACGCGTGCGCATTACCGGTAGATTCAACAACCATTATCGCGCGCAGATACTGCCGGGCATCGAAGGCTGGGTTGCTGACAGTTCGTTGAAAGTCCTGCCACCGGGAACGCAGCTTCCCAACGGCTCGGTTTCGCTCCTGCGGACCCGCAAAGTCGACCGCGGCGTGCTCGTGACATTCAATGTCGGAGCAAAGTTGCCGTTCCGTGTGGAAGAAGACGTCGCTGTCAATAAACTCTATCTCGACATCTACAATTGCATCTCTGCCATCGATTTCATCCGTTACGACACTTCAGACAGCATGATCAGCCGCATACAGTGGACTCAACCGCAGACAGGATTGCTGCGTCTGACCATCGATCTCAATCAGACGCTCTGGGGTTATGACTGCTACTATGAAGGTGTTCGTTTCAATCTCAAACTGCGCACGCGCCCCCGTCTAGATGACAAACTTAAAGGCATCACATTCGTGATCGATCCCGGTCACTCACCCGATCCCGGCGCCATTGGTCCGACCGGATATGCTGAAAAAGATGCCAATCTTGCCATCGCACTCGAACTGACCAAGCAGCTTCGCGACCACAAGGCGACGGTCATCATGACACGGGAAGGGGACACGCCTATTGCGCTGTATGAACGCCCGAGGTTTGCCTACCAGCACAATCCTGATATCTATATTTCCGTTCACAACAACGCGCTGCCTGACGGCATCAATCCGTTTTATAACAACGGCAGCTCAACCTACTATTACGAGCCCCACTCGCACGATCTTGCGAAGTTGGTGCAAGCGCGTTTGGTGAAGGCCACTGGCTTGCCCGATATCGGTCTCTACAGTGGCAACTTTGCGGTCATTCGCCCGACTGGCTATCTGGCGATACTCGTTGAGTGCGCTTTTATGATGATTCCCGAGCAGGAGGTGTCGCTGAAGGAGCCTTCATTCCAAAACAAAATCGCAGATGGGATAGTCAACGGCGTACTCGATTTTATCGACACCGAGGTTGAAAAGGAAAGCTGCGGCAAGTGAGCACGCTTTGCTCTCGGCCACATCTTGCATTTGCTGGTGAGTATTGAAGGCTGAGAACCTCGACATCAGGTTGCCGTTGCAATACTACCCTTTCAACGCCCCCGCAATGATTCCTTCTGTGATTTTCTTCGAATATGCCGCGAATAGAAGCGTCGTCGGCAGCACCGAGATCACCGACGCCGCGAACAACTGCGGGACGTCGATGTTCTGGTATCCCTGCAACAATGCCAGAGCTACCGGCAATGTTCGCATCGATTCGGATGATGTCAGAATGAACGGATAGATAAACGAATTCCAATTGACCATAAACGTTTGCACGGCCAGCACCGCCAGCGCCGGCTTGCAGAGCGGTATCACAATCCGCCAGATAATGGTCAATTCGCTTGCGCCTTCCAATCGCGCCGAATCCTCCATATCGGGGGGAATCGCCGAGATGTATTGTCGCATCAGGAAGATTCCCAATGGGCTGACCAAAAACGGCAGGATCAGCGCCAGATAGCTGTCGAAGATCCCCAGCCAGTTGGTCATCAAATACAGCGGAATGATCACAACATGCACCGGCACCATCAGTATCAACACGACAGTCACCATCAAGAAACCCTTGCCGCGGAATTTTCGCCGCGCCAACACATAGCCGCATAGCGTGCAGAAAAACAAGTTGCCGAGTGTGACAATCACGGCCACTGCGATTGAATTCACCAGTGGCAGGTACAATTCGGCGCGCGCGAAAAGCGTCGCGAAATTCGCAAATGTCAGGCGATAGCTACTGAGATCAATCGTGCCCGTCAGCGAAAATGTCGATGCCAGCGCACCCAGCAACAGGTAAACAAACGGCAGCAGCATGATCAGCGCGATAACAATCGCAACCGCAACCTTGCCGTAGCTTTTGAGTGCCACCGTCGTCATCTTATGCCGTCTTATCTTTGATGAGTTTCAATTCCAACCACGAGACAATCGCAATGACGGCGAATAGTATATTTGCCGCCGCCGCGCCATACCCGATGTTGAACTTCTGCAATCCTTCTTCATACACAAAGTACACCATCGTATTTGTCGAATTAAGCGGTCCGCCCTTGGTCATGACAAACACTTCGACGAAAATCTGGAACGACTTGATGCTATTGAGCACAACGATAAACAATAGCATCGGCTTGAGGTGTGGCAGAGTTATCGCGCGAAACTGCCGCCAGGCGCTTGCGCCATCCAGTCGCGCCGCTTCGTACAATTCGTTGGGAATCGACTGCAATGCCGCCAAAAACAACAGCATGTAATACCCCGTTGCCATCCAAATATCCATGGCCATCACCGCTGCGAGCGCTGTCGCGGTCGAGAACAGGAATCCTTCCTGCGGATAGGGGGCGCCAACAAGGCCGCACAGCAGTTGGATGTATCCACCACGAGCGTACAGTGACGTGAAAATCAGCGCGACGACCACCAGCGACACCATCGAAGGGAAGAAGTAGACCGACTGGAAAAAGGTTTTGAATGGCAGGCGACCGTTAAGGAAAATCGCCAGCAGGATGGCAAAGCAGGTTGTGAACGGCAAGGTACCGATTGTAAATATAAAAGTGTTGGCGATCGCTTTCGTAAAAGTAGTGTCCCGAAAAAGCTGCGCGAAGTTGTCAAAGCCGACGAAGCTGTAGCTGGCCCCCAACAGGCGATAGTCTGTGAAGCTCAAGAACAACGAAGCCACGATCGGAGACAGCCAAAAAAGGATGAGAGTAATCACCCAGGGTGACAAAAAGAAGTAGTCGGAAAATCGGAGCCGTTGCGTGCTATTGGCCGTCATATTTTCTGAGAATCGCCGCACAGTCGTTGTCGATCATCTGCAACGCGTTATCGGGGGATTTCTTCTTATACAACGCCTGCTCGATACCGCGTTCCAGAGCTTCCTCCAGCGACACCCAGGCCGGGTGAACCGGCGTTGAGCGCGAGTTGCGCAA